>CAZEMW010000429.1:0-4171 GCA_964513105.1 uncultured Fibrobacterota bacterium | reverse complement strand
CCGAATGGCTTGAAGAGGAGCCTCTTCCCAAGGCACGGAAGAAACTTGCGGAGGTTTCGGGGTATAGCGAACAGCAGATCACGGATTTGGAAAACGAGGTAGACGAGGAAGGGCAGGCCGCACTGCGCCGGGCCCTCGGGGTTGGGCGACCCAATTGCGCAACCGTGGGCTGGGACGTATACGCACAAGCCAAAACCAAATCAATCGAACCATTCTCGGCAAAAAATCTCAAAATGGGTGCCGCAGTAAACAAGGCACTCGATTATCTGCTGGAGCATGACAATCGGGCATTCCTGATCGGTCAGGATATCGGACCATACGGTTCGGCTTTTAAGACCTGCAAAGGCTTGTCGGCTAAATACGGTGTCGATCGAGTGATCGATTCTCCGCTTTGTGAGTCGGCAACGACCGGTTTTTGTCTTGGGGCGTCCCAGACCGGCACTCGGCCGATCATGGAGTTTCAGTTTGCCGATTTCGCCACCGAGGCCGTGACTCAGATGGGGTTGAATTCGGGAACGTGGTTCTATCGTGCTCATAATCCGGCTCCGTTTACGGTGCGATTACCCTGCGGCGGCGGTATCACTCTTGGGGCGTTTCATTCGGGAGAGTTCGACGGGCTGTGGAGCAGGTTCCCGGGACTGAAACTTTTATATCCGGCAACCGCTCAGGAAATGTTCGAGGCACTCGTTGCGTCTCACTATGACGATAACCCATGTCTGGTTCTTGAGCACAAGTTACTGTACTGGTCCAAAGGAGGCGATGTTTCGTTCGACGGGGACCTTGACTCGGTATGGCGTCCGCGAAAATACACCGAGGGAACCGACCTTACCATAGTCGCTCTAGGAGCTTCGGTCGACGCGGCACTGCGCGCGGTGGCCGACCTGAACGTTTCCGCAGAAGTCTGGAACCCATTTATATTACAGCCTTTGTCTCTTGACGAAATTGTCGTTTCGGTTGAGAAAACCGGCACACTCCTGGTGATGCAGGAAGGTGGTGAAACGGCGGGAATGGGAGACAATATTGTCGGACGACTCGCACGTCGCTGTTTTTCTTCCCTGAAGCGTCCACCTTTATTAGTAAGCTCTCCGGACACTCCGGTCCCATTTGCGCGAGAGCTTGAGAGTGAGTACCTGCCTTCGAAAGAAAAAATTCGCGAGGCAATTCAATCGATGATCGGAGGGGAATAGGTGAGCACCGAGCCTTTTCGCACGAAGCTCTATCTTCCTGCACAAGCTGCCGCCGAGGCGGAAGCGACCATTGTTTCGTGGAAAGTCGCACCGGGAAGTGCGTTTTCAAAAGGCGACCTTTTGGCGGAGGCCGAGAGTGCTAAAGCGAACTTCACCTTTGAGGCGCCCTGCAGCGGCACGGTGGTGGAACTGCTCTATGCCGAAGGAGATACCGTTTCGTTTGAAGAACCGGTTATAGAAATAGAGACTTCGGATGAAGAGATGAAAAACGAGATACCCACGGCCGGGAATCAGGACGATGAGGAAATGGTGGTCACCGTTACCGCTCCAAAAGAGAGAAAAACGGGATCACCTCGTGGGGAAGATGTTGGTCTTCTGGCGGTTGGGGGATATCTTCCGTCGCGGGTCGTTGTCACCGACGAGCTTCTTGGCGAGTTCCCCGACGTCACAAAAGATTACATGCGTAAGGTCACCGGCATATCGGAACGTCGGTGGGCCAATGAAGATGAGAAACCCTCGGACATGGCTCTCGCAGCCGCTCGAAAGGCGCTCGAGAAATCAAATATATCCGAGAATGATATTGACGGCATAATAGTAACTACGACTACCCCCGACGTCATTATGCCTTCGACGGCATGCATCCTGCAGCAAAAGCTCGGAATACGAGGAATTCCCGCTTTCGACTTGAATGCGGCCTGTTCGGGGTGGCTTTATGGGCTGGTTGTCGCCAAGAGCATGGTGAAAACGGGAGTCGGATCGAACATTCTGGTGGTCGGTGTCGACATGCAGTCTCGACTTATAGACAATACTGATAAAGGTACCTATTTCCTGTTCGGTGACGGGGCCGGCGCTACGATCGTGAGCAACAAAGCCACCGGACGCTTTGTCAGAGAAGAAATTATTACGGCCGATGCCAAAGGGATTCACATGGCACGACGTGAGTTCCCCGGCCACTATCTTCCAAATGGCGGAGATGAGGTCGACCCGTATATTCGTCTCGACGGGTACGCGCTTTTCCGGTTTGCCACCGAAAGTTTCTCAACTCTCATCCGAGATGTGGTTACCAAAAGCGGCTGGGAACCGTCGGATGTGCGCTGGGTCGTCCCGCATCAGGCAAACGGACGTATCCTCAAAGCCGCTGCGCAGAAAAGTGGCGTTCCTTTTGACCGGTTCTATCTAAATATCGATCATGTTGGAAATACCTCCAGCGCAAGCATTCCATTGGCTCTGGAGGAAATCGAGCGCGGTCTTCAGAAAAATGATCGAATTGTTTTCTGTTCGGTGGGAGCGGGGATAACCGCCGCTTCGATCAGTATCGAATGGTAATGAGGGGCGAAGAGGGAGGTGCTTACTTCCGCTTTCCCAAATGGGCTGTCTGTAATTTTCAAAGGTGCGCGCACAACGGCGCACCATCCGTTTCGAACATGCACGAAGCGGTGAGCATTATTCACACTGTTTGAGGCCTTTGTTCGGCTCGGTTTCCGAAGGTGCATCGAATCAAGGCAGGGAGTCTGTATGAACGCATCATCATCGGGACACCGTGCCCGCATACTGGAAAGATTCACCAACGCCGGTATAGCCGCGCTCCACGACCATGAAGTACTCGAGCTGCTCCTCTCCTTTGCTATTCCCCGGAGGGATACAAAAGCAATGGCCAAGCAACTCCTTGGGCGATACAAAACCGTCGGGAAAGTGCTCAATGCACCGTCCGAGGAACTCTGTGAGTTTAAGGGTATCGGAAATCGGGCTGCAGCGCTTCTTACGCTCACCAGTGAGGTGGCTTCAATTTGTCTTCGGGAAAAGTACGAACGTGGTTCGGCGGTTACCAACCGGGAGCATGTGCACAACTATCTGCGTTTCCATTTCGGGATGAAGCGCCATGAATACATTGCCGTTTTATACCTCAACAGTTCCAATCGTGTAATTACAACACAAATCGTTGCCGAGGGTACGGTCAATCAATGTGCCGTGTATCCCCGCACCATAATCGCCAAGGCGCTGTCATGCGGCGCCGCCTCTCTGATAATGGCGCACAATCATCCCGGCGGATGCCCGACTGCATCGGATCCGGACTGGGATCTGACCCGACGAATCTGGGTGGCCTGCAAAGCTCTGGATTTGCCCCTGCTCGATCACATAGTGATACTGCCCAACAACGTAATCAGCCTTCGTGCAACCCCGAAATGGCGAGCGATGACCGTCGAGAAAAGGCTCACTTGAGGTGGTTTTTCACGGGCCGGGGGAAAGCCAACCTGCGTCAACGGTAAGAGAGTATAATCCCCGGCGTGTGAATAAAACCTTGCTCAGAAGTAGAAGAGGCAGCAGACTATTTCGATCACCGAAAACGGGATCCTTACCACACACAGGCCATGTCGCTCATACGCATGAAGACTATCGGACCGCGATCGTCGTTTGCGTTGAATCGGTGAATGTACTCCAGAGCTATGTGCAGCTCGGATATGTGTCTTTCCCAGTGCACGTTGTCCGAGTGATATCCGATAGATACCTGTCGTGGTGAATGTAGTACTCCACCCGCCCAGTTGGCCCCGATAATGTCAATCATTTCTTCACCGGTGACATAGTCCACCAGTGCTCCGTTGTTGGGGACTTCCAGCAGAAAAGTGTTCCCGGACAATGACGGTTCGCTGAGGAGAGGGTAATAGGGTTGTGACGAATCGGTTATGTGTCCCCAGAACTCGGTGAGCAGGTGCTCCAGTTTTGGGGACAGTTGGGCGTGTAATCGCTCCGTGTTCGCCCCGCTTCCGTCAACAAGGTAGTCGGCCGCCTGAAGGGCGCGAAGGTTTTCCAGATCGTGAGTCCACCCTCCGGCCCGTATCGATGTCGGCTTGCCCAGGCTGTTTGCCTTGAAAATGGAATCGGCGCACGTCAGTATCGCCAAATACTCCTGCTCCGAATACCGGTTGCACCCGATCGTGTACCCTTCGGGATCGATGCCCTCCGGATAATCGGGGAAGTACGATGAG
>CAZEMW010000428.1:0-4181 GCA_964513105.1 uncultured Fibrobacterota bacterium | reverse complement strand
TATGCAACACCTTCGTTTTATTCTGCATCTCTCCACTACTGCACCTGCCCCTTAGTGGCGCTATACGGCATTTTTTTCGTGGCATGTGCCTTGCGTTCCGCACAATATTCGTGCAGGCGGTACGCATTTTGGATCAGGGGTATCACCCTGGAGAGGTTGGAAAAGAGATGAAAACGTCATTCAAGCTTGGAACCATAAGCGGCATTGAAATACGAGCGCATGTCACCTTTGTGATTCTTCTTGCCTGGCTTCTGTTGTTCGGAACCGGTGCAGGTTTCGGCGCATTTGGGGGCGTGGGTCTGGTATTGATGCTGTTTGGTATCGTGGTGCTGCATGAACTTGGGCATGCCTTAACCGCTCGTCGATTCGGTATCGCCACTCGTGACATTACTTTGTGGCCGATGGGAGGGATTGCCGGTTTGACTCGCATGCCGGATGAGCCCGCGCGAGAGTTGGCGATCGCCCTGGCCGGCCCTGCCGTGAATGTCGCACTCGCGGGATTCTTCGGACTGGTGTATGCGATTCTTAACACCCGGGGAATGAGCATAACCGGCCCGACACCGGTCTCTCTTTTTCTCCTTCAAATGATAGGAATCAATACGGCTCTGGCCGTCTTCAACCTTCTTCCTGCCTTTCCGATGGACGGTGGCCGGGTGTTGCGGTCATTTCTGGCATTGCGAATGGACAAGGTTAAAGCGACCGGATATGCGGTGAAGGTAGGAAAGGTGATGGCTGTTCTGTTCGCGATTGTTGGCCTGAGAATATCTCATCCTATTCTGGTGCTGATCGCGGTGTTTGTATGGTTTGCCGGCAGTGCCGAACTCAAGCAGTTGAAGCTCAGAGAATGGATGCGGAGAGCGGGAATGGGGCATTCATTCTCCGGGGCGGCTTCAAACCGTACTCAACCGTCGGCCGTGCGGTACGTCCCCTCGCCTGAGGATGATGTCAGCGATGCTGATTACACGGAGTACACCGGGGTGCGTTCCGGAGTGAGGGACAGGTACTCGAGAGGATCGGCCGATCCGTGGTTCGGACATGGTACCCGTCCGGGCTTTCGATGGTAAGCTGGAATTCGGGAAGCCCGGGCCGGAAGCGAAATAGCGACATTCCGGTCTGAGCTTGCCGATGATTGTCTTTATGAAACCGGCTGAAGGAACGCCGACCGCGACCGAAAACAGCAGTTGAATCCCCCGAAATACCTCGAATTGTATTTTATGGAGCTTTCATATCCGACTACAGTCATGTACTGGTCTTTTGACGAGTGGAGGCCGACAAATGCCGATCTATGAGTTCTACTGTCCCGATTGTAACACCATTTACAGCTTTCTGTCTCGGTCGGTAAACACCGATAAGAAACCTTCCTGCCCCAAGTGCGATCGCGATGAATTGGAGCGCAAGGTCTCTCGGTTCGCCATGGTTCGCAAGTCGGGGAGTGATTCGGCCGAGGAGGGTGATGACTTTCCGGTGGATGAATCGAAGATGGAAAAAGCGATGGAATCGCTTGCTTCGGAGGCTGAAGGGCTGGATGAGGAGGATCCTCGGGCTGCCGCACGAATGATGAGAAAATTTTCCGATATGACCGGGCTCAAATACCAGGGGCAGGTCGAGGAAGCACTGAGCCGAATGGAGGCGGGAGAAGATCCCGATGCAATAGAAGCCGAAATGGGTGATGCTCTCGAGGGAGAAGAAAACCCCTTCGTGATGCCCGGCAAGCATGCCGGTAAGCAGAAAGCGCCGCCTCGTCGCGATGAAAAACTCTATGACATGTAGATTGCTACTGGAAAGGAAAGAACATGCAGTTTAGTCCGGGTGGAAATGCGAACCCCGACTGGTTAATGAAACTAATCAAGATTCTGGGTAGAAGTGTCGGCCTGACAGTCGCTCTGGTCGCGGGAGTTCTCCTGCTGGCCTGGATAGTACCTACGGTGGTATTCGTGGTGGATGTTGACGAAGTAGCGGTGATACGGCGTTTCGGGAGGTATAATCGAACCCTGGGATCCGGATTGAAGTATAAAGCACCGGCGGGAATTGAGACTAAAACGCTGGTCAAGGTCAAAAAAGTGTACACCGAAGAATTCGGCTTTCGTACGCTACGGGCGGATGTTCGAACCGATTATGCTCCGGAAGAACGGTTTCTTGATGAATCCCTTATGCTGACCGGCGATCTCAATACCGCGGTGGTTCCCTGGCTGGTACAGTATCGAATAAGTGATGCACGCAAGTACCTGTTTGACGTGCGTGATGCCGAGGGTACCCTTCGTGATCTCTCCGAGGCAATCATGAGGGAAGTCGTAGGTGATCGAAGTATTAACGAAGTAATTACCAAGCGACTTCAAATGGCTGATCAGGCGCGTGAACTACTCCAGAAGGCGCTTGACGAGGCGCGGACGGGGCTGACCGTTGTCAATGTAGAGTTGAAAAATACCAACGTACCCGCACCGGTTCAACCCTCCTTCAACGAAGTCAATCAGGCGCTTCAGGAAAAGGAGCGGATGATCCTGGAGGCGAACAAACAATATAATCAGGTGATACCCGCCGCCGAAGGCGAGGCGGAGAAGATTGTCAGTCAGGCTGAAGGATACGCAACCGACCGGGTGAATTCAGCACAGGGGGATTCCGCGAGATTTGTGTCTCTTCATACCGAATATCAGAAGTCTCCCGATGTCACTCGTCGCCGTATGTATCTGGAGACTCTCGGTGATGTCTTGCCCAAACTCGGGTCAAAGTATGTGGTGGATTCCGATCAGAAACAGATTCTTCCGCTCCTGAACATGGGTGAACAGAAAGGAGCGCGACAATGAAAAAAGTAACCGGTGCAATCCTGGGACTTGTCCTGGTGCTCCTCGCTATAGCTTCCTTTGACAGTTTCTACATACTGGATGAAACCGAGCAGGCTGTCATAACTCAGTTTGGGAGGCCGGTCGGCGGTTCGATAACCGAGCCCGGCCTCAAGCGCAAATTTCCGTATATACAAAATGTTAACAAATTCGATAAATACATTCTCGAATGGGACGGTCAGAGCGAACAGATCCCGACAAACGACAAGACATTCATCTGGGTGGATGCGTTTGCCCGGTGGCGAATCGTAGACCCGCTGAAATTTTTCGAAAAAGTTCGCGACGAGTCGTCGGCTCAGCAGACACTCGACGGTATTATTGATGCCGCGGTTCGGAATTTGGTTACCAGCTACGACTTGATCGAGACGGTACGTACAACAAACAGGACTATACCCAAAAGCGAAAGTGTTCTTGAGATGGAGCTTATCCCTTCATCTTCGGTGGAATCCGATACCGCCGAGAGCATGCCTGAGAAAGAAACCAAACTTGCTATCGGCCGAGCCGGGATGCTCCAGCAAATTCATGAGCAGGCCGGCGCAAAGCTCAGGGAATTCGGGATCGAGCTCGTGGACGTGCGCTTCAAGCGGCTGAATTACGTGGACGAAGTTCTGCAGAAAGTCTATGATCGCATGAAAGAAGAGCGCAGGCAGATCGCAGAGAAGCTTCGCTCCGAAGGACGCGGTGAAAGCCAGAAAATCCTGGGAAAAAAGGAGCGGGAGCTCAAGCGGATCTATTCCGAAGCCTATCGCAGGTCCGAGGAAATCAAAGGACGGGCCGATGCGGAAGCAACTCGTATCTACTCGTCGGCCTACAATCGGGATCCGGAGTTCTATTCTTTTGTGAAAACAATGGAGCTGTACAAAGGATCTCTCGACAGCACCACCTGGACCATTTTCTCGACCGATGCCGACTTTCTGAAGTATCTGAAGCGCTACGACGGGAAATAGAGACGAACCGGAGGAGAACTCACCTCCGGTCCGATCACCGAATTTCACAAATACCCGGTGAACGCCCTGCACATCACAATAGTTGCGGGACCTCATACGGGTTTTTGTATTTTTGTTCGAACAGCCGGAGCATCCGAAAACATTTCGCGCCAAAGCGGTTTTCGGACAGGCACTATCTAAGGTAGTATTTGACCTGTTGGCTGATCCCGCCACCGCGGGACGAAGTCCGACATTTGATTTTTGACTTTCGTTCTTTGTTCTTTGATCTTTGATCTTTGGTGACTGAGCGGCGCCGAAGTCTGATCTTTGATCTTTGTTCTTTGTTCTTTGTGGCGCCAGGCAAAGCCTGGAGCATTGGAATAGATGACATGGACGTCACTTGAAATTTGCTTACGTA
>CAZEMW010000427.1:1158-4183 GCA_964513105.1 uncultured Fibrobacterota bacterium | reverse complement strand
GCCGCCGCCGGGCCAACGTATGGATGGGCCGACGGGCTACCGCTCGAAAACCTCCTCAATGTTCCTGTTTTGAACCAGCACGGTGATGAGGATTGGGTTGTTTCGGTGGATCAGAGCCGATATGCGGTCGATCGCCTGAGACGGATGAACTCGCCGGTGCTATACAAGGAACACCCGGGTGCCGGGCACAGCATCAAGAAACCGATAGACAAGTACAAGTGGGCTCTCTCACACACGCGGAACAACTCTCCACGCAGAATACGCTATACCTGTGGAACCCCGGAGATGGGAAAAGCATACTGGACGGTGGTCCGGCAAATGAAATCTCCCCATCGTGACGCCCGTGTAAGTGCGACCGTCGACAGCACCAAGACTACCCAGAGCATCACATTCGGCTTGGAAAACGTCGGAGTACTCCGGGTGGACCTTGCCCGTGCACCACTTGATCCAGCAATTGATGTCTGGTTACAATGCAACCAACAGATTCACAAAATCGCCGCGCCGTTTCCCCATTCCCTTTTCCTCGTTGATTCGGCAGGCACATACGTGGTGAGAGAACGCTGGACATCCTCGGAAGGCGAAATTCGTCCGTATCGGGCGGGCGCCGCGGCGAATCTGTATGACGGCGAACCGTTTGTGGTAGTGTACGGGTCGGTCGGCGATCAGGCCTCATGTCGCGCTCGTCGGCTGTGGGCCGAACGCCTGGCAAAGTTTGGAGGTGCCATGTGGAAACCCATGTCTATCGGCGGGGCACGCATTCTGGCGGACACGATGGTGAATGACCGTGATCTTGAGCAGTACAATATGCTGCTGATAGGCGGTCCGGAAGAGAATCGACTTGTCGCCAAAATGTGGGATCACTTTCCTTTTACAGTGAACAGGAAAAACGAACTCGTCGTTGCAAATCGTAAACCGTTACCTCTGGACAGCGCCGGCATTCGTTTCGCCTACTACAACCCCCTGTCTCCGAAGAGGCTGATATTCCTCATTACGGTTCCGCGCTCACCGACATGGATGGAGCAAAATTTAAATCAGGCGCCTTTTCTTCTGACCGGGTCCTGGGGTACGGATCGTCCGTTTCAAGCCGATCTGATCGTGGCGGATCCCCGGGGATACGGCCTTGGTAATCGCTGCAAACGCGCCATGCAATTTACGTATGGTTGGGATTGGCGCAACATTGACGGAATCGAACGCCCAATCCTGCCGGCATTTCACTCAGAAACCCATCGCGCCCGAGCGGAAGCACAATTCCAGAAGCGTATCGCCGATGTTGACTATGTTCTTTTTCACAATGATTCGGACCGCATCTTCTGCGATACGTCCACCTTTACCCTCGCCGATCAACGCGTGACCGGAGGCGGGGAAAAGGAGCTGATTGCAGGTGAATTGAGTGGCGAAGAACTTGTTAAAATATTGCCAAACAAGAGCAATACTCCCGTAGAAGTCTATCCGCGTCCGATAATGGAAGATTTATCCCCGGATGAGACATACCGGGTTGCCGTTACTCCAATGCTTACCTGGGAGCTGACTAAGCTTAAGACAAGCCTCCGAAACGTCAAGGCTATCCGGTACGGCTCCCATGAATTGTGGGACGACCTGTTCAGTGATGAATAACCATTTGAACCTGCATTCCCGGCCCACAATCTGATGGGAAAGGATCGCCTTTGCATCGACAAGTCCGGCCGAAATGCCCCCGGGGATAGTGAAGAGGCTTCTATTCCTTTTCATGAATGTAAAATCTGCCGTTGGATAGGGTCTTGTATTCTATCTTATCTACCCGATGCGCAACGACACGGCAATGTTCAGATACGGTAATGGTTGTATCCCCGTGCTCAGGATCTATCACCAATGGAGGTATGGGCCACCGGACCACACCGGGTTGGGGTGATTTCACTGAGGTATCAAGGGGAGTAAATGGAAAACAATCCGCCAAATTGTACCAATAGAGTTCATCTTCATCGAAGCTGATCGCAATTAGAATTTGGTGGTTGGTATCGGCACAGAGACGGACTTCAAGGATATCCCCCACCGTATAGATGTCCCCCCCGCCGGGAGAATGCATTTCAATGGTATCGGCACAATGATAGTCCGCGCGAGGAGTTTTCTGCTGCTCTTCGATCGGATTGGAGGTGTTCTTTTCACAATTTATTAATGCCGCTGCAAACAGTGTCGCCAACAGCAGCGGCATTGAGGCTTTCCGCATGGTTCCTCCGAAAAGTCGGACTTGGGGAAAAAGAGCTATCATCACATTTCAGTGGGAGCACGGCCGATGCGCAAGAGGGGAAGATCTACCGAAACAGCGCACTGCCCGGCAACACACAATATGCCCCAAGAGAATGGGACGAGGTGCATGTAGAGGAAAATACAATATTTCATGCTCGAGAAGAACCGCGCAGTCTCAGCCCTCATCGAGGTGAGCGATCAGTTTGCGTTGGCATGCTAGTGTGGCGACCGACAATTGCCAAGAATTAATACGGGCGATTGTCGGACACCACACTGGGAACCGCATTCGGACACCTCAGAAACGCTTTCCCCCATCACCAAAATATCTTACGAAACAATACTCCGAAAACGTCGCGACCTCTTCCGGTACGGGTTGATCTTTCCCCGGGCCTTTCAGATAGACTATTCTATCACGTTCAATGAGTTCCGCCCATGTCCCAGGAAGCTCCTTGATTGCCCATTCCGCGGCGTTGCTTTTCGATATAAGACACTCCTGCAATGCTCGCTCCCCCGGCACATTATCCCGGTCCTTAGACGGCCAATCATCACTTGCACGGATATTCATAGCATCACGCGAAAAAATGGGCATCTACAATCAGGAAAAACACCATGATGAGAATGCCTGCCTCTCAGGTTCAGATGATCACTTAACCCCTTTGTGCAATCACAAAGGCATCCGCCGAAAAATAGTATCCGACCCGTTTCGCCGGTACTTCGGCACAATAACACGATTTTGACTGATCGATCCGTCCCTCGTACCCCCCATTGGTGAACAATCCGTTATACATTATTAGGAAGACCG
>CAZEMW010000427.1:0-1148 GCA_964513105.1 uncultured Fibrobacterota bacterium | reverse complement strand
GCTGAACGAATACCTAAGGGCTCACCTGTTCAACCGGACAGGCCGGTTTTACAGGTTTTTGAGCCAAACAGGCATTTCCTTGCTTCCTTGGGGAGGATCCGTTTGAGAAACAAGTCGTCGGAAAGCAGACTGAATCAAGCATGCACAATCGCGTTTATGG
Source organism: uncultured Fibrobacterota bacterium (assembly GCA_964513105.1). GTDB lineage: Bacteria > Fibrobacterota > Chitinivibrionia > Chitinivibrionales > CAYFVL01 > CAYFVL01. The sequence goes on along the minus strand of CAZEMW010000427.1, from coordinate 988 downwards.
CGTTGTGTATATCGGGGACATTCCTGCAAAAGGACATTGTGGCCGCGGCTCCTGCCGTTGATCAGCCGAGCTGGGTGATAGAGTCCTGGGAAAAGCGCGACCGGGTTTCGGAAATCGGGTATGCGGAAGCCGCGGCGCGGCTTGCGAAGAAATTGGGCAGAACAACCGGCATTCGATCATCCGGCCTGGCCAAAGGGTCATCGGCCGCCGAAGCCGGGAACGCTTACTACCAACTGGCCCAGATGCAGCGCAAGGAACTCCTTGCCCCCTATCTTGATCGAATCGACACTCTAATCTTCGCAAAACATCAGGTGTTCGGTGGGCGTGCTCATTACGCATACACCGAGGGACTCACCGATCATCCAGAGTCGGGAGTCGGAAATAGAGGGGGAGGCCTGTACCTTTTGACTATAGACGAGAACGCTGAGTGTACCGTGCAGCCCCTGCACGAGACACCCGGAGGTGTTCTTCGAGACCCCGACGTTTCCTTTGACGGAAAACGCATCCTTTTCTCGAAACGCGATTCCAAGCATGATGATTATCACCTGTTCGAGCTGACGGTTGAAAACCGCAGTGTCAGACAGATAACGTTCGGCGAAGCTCACGCGGATATAGAGCCGGCGTATCTTCAAAACGGCGACATTGTCTTCAATTCAACCCGCTGCGTTCAGGATGTCGACTGCTTTCCTCGTCCGGTCAGCAATTTCTACTTATGCGACATCAATGGCAAATACATACGCCGAATCGGATTCGATCAGGTCCATACCAATTATCCGACACTCATGCCGAGCGGAAAAGTGCTGTTTACCCGCTGGGAATACAACGACCGAAAGCAATACTTCACCCAATGCCTGTTCCAGATGAATCCCAACGGTACCGCACAGGAGGAGTTTTTCGGCAACAATTCAGTTTTCCCAACCTCCATCCTCCATGGTCGGGGGATCCCGGGAACCGGTAAAGCGGTCGCGATTCTCTCCGGCCACCATAC
>CAZEMW010000426.1:745-4188 GCA_964513105.1 uncultured Fibrobacterota bacterium | reverse complement strand
CTTTGATCTTTGATCTTTGATCTTTGATCTTTGATCTTTGATCTTTGACCTTTGATCTTTGACCTTTGACCTTTGACCTTTGACCTTTGACCTTTGACCTTCGACCTTTGATCTTTGACCTTTGACCTTCGACCTTTGACCTTTGATCTTTGATCTTTGACCTTTGACCTTCGACCTTCGACCTTCCGGCTACGCCGGATCAGCTTCTATTCCGCCCCTTCTTCCTCCGGTGGCGTAACCGTATATTCCGCCCGGCACTTCGGACACCGCTGATAGGTACCTTTTCGCTTTGTTTCGCGCTGTGTAAGTATCGGGTACCCACACTGAGGACACTTTTTGTCGACGGGAGCATCCCATGAGGCGAAATTGCAGTCGGGATGAGCGCTGCAACCGTAAAACACTTTGCCCCGGCGCGTCGTGCGCTCTATAATGGTACCTTTGCAGCCGTCCTGCGGACACTTGATGCCCGTAGAAAGCGAACGGGTGTTCTTGCATTCAGGATACTTTGAGCATCCCAGAAAGCGGCTGTTCTTGATATTCAGAACCACCATAGGAGCACCGCACTTATCGCATATTTCATCGGTCTCAACCGCCTTGAGTTTCTCGAGCGGTTCGGTGTACTTGCACGATGGGAACCCCTGGCAGGCAATGAACTTTCCGTTACGGCTCCATTTGATTACCAGTGGATTCTCATTACACTCCGGACAGGTACGTCCGGTGAGCTCCTGGTTCTTGGCACGCAACTCCTTGACATCGTTCTTCGCTTCTTCGAGCCGCTTGCTGAACGGACTGTAAAAGTCTTTCAGCGTTTTTACCCAGTCGGCGTCACCGCGCTCGATACGGTCAAGATTATCCTCCATACCTGCAGTGAATCCCACGTCGAACACATCGGGGAATTCTTTGTCCAGTATCCCTTTCACCATTTCGCCGATCTCGGTCGGGGTGAAACGCCTGCTCTCGAGTTCCACATATTTCCGACGTTTCAACGTGTCGATAATCTGCGCGTACGTACTCGGACGGCCGATTCCCTTGTCTTCAAGCTCCCGAACCAGAGACGCCTCGGAATACCTCGGCGGCGGCTGGGTGAAATGCTGACTGGGAATGAACTCCTTGAGCGTCATCCGCGTGCCTTCCTCCAGTTCGGGAAGAAGATCATTTGAGCCGCTCTCTTTGTCTTCGGAGGAGTCTTCCTTCGTCTCATCGTAGAGTGTCAGAAAACCGGCAAATTTCATTATGGAGCCGGTTGCCCGAAATGAGCATCCGTCCGCACCGATATCAATTCTTGTCTGATCGAATACCGCATTGGCCATCTGCGAGGCGAGAAACCGTTTCCAGATGAGCTCGTACAGCCGATGCTGATCGCGAGACAGGTATTGTTTCACGCGATCCGGAGTGTATGCGGCACTGATCTGCGAAGGACGAATCGCCTCATGAGCGTCCTGCGCATTTTTGCTTTTTCCGTACGTTCGCGGCTTTTTCGGCAGATACCTTTCATCGTATTCTTCACGAACCAGCTTCCGAGCCCCATCGATCGCCTCGTCACCGATACGGGTAGAGTCGGTACGCATATAGGTGATCAGCCCCTGCACACCCATGTCTCCCAATTCGAGACCTTCATACAGTTGCTGAGCGACCATCATTGTCTTGGCGGCGGAAAAACTGAGTTTTCTCGCAGCTTCCTGCTGCATTGTACTGGTGATGAACGGCGGATAAGGTTTGCGATTCTTCTCGGTCCGGGTGACCTTTGAGATGACAAACTCTTTGTCCTTGAGCCGATCCATAATGGCATTCACGGCTTCTTCATTTGGAATCGAAACCTTTTCGCCGTCGATCGCCTGAAGCTTGGACGAGAGTACGCCGTTGGAATGATTCAGCATTGCCACGAGCGACCAGTACTCTTCCTGAACGAACGCCCGTATTTCGGCTTCCCGCTCACAAATCAACCTCAAAGCCACCGACTGCACGCGTCCGGCACTCAAGCCCCGGTAGATGGTCCGCCAGAGAATCGGAGATACCTGATACCCGACTATTCGATCCAGAATGCGGCGAGCCTGTTGCGCATTGACCCGGTTGAGATCGATTTCGCGTGGTGACCCGAATGCCTCCAGGACAGCTCGTTTGGTGATTTCATTGAACATGACCCGTTTGACATTCTCATTGTTCTTTGAGATCGATTGTGCTACGTGCCATGCAATCGCCTCCCCTTCACGGTCGGGGTCGGGAGCGAGAAAGACCGCGTCGGCCTTCTGAGCATCGTCCTTGAGCGCCTTGATAACGCGCTTTTTACCCTTTGAGGTCACGTATTTCGGTTTGAAATCGTGCTCAAGGTCGACGCCCAATTCTTTTTCAGGCAGATCCATGATATGCCCCATGGTCGCCTTTACCACGTAGTCGCTCCCCAGATATCGTGAAATGGTCCGACATTTGGCCGGCGACTCTACTATTACCAGATTTTTACCCATTGTACTCCTCGGTGTTTACCCATTGTACTGCGATGATAAGTATTTCGTAATTGCCGTGTCGTATTCCGCCGTATGTCCAAACGCCTTGGCCGCAAGAATACGTCGGGTCTCAAGCGAAACGTATCCGTTCTTTTCTATTTCATCTCCGATTTTCCCGTAGTCGGCGGGATCGACCACAACCGCTACCCAGGCGTGATTCTTTGCCGCGCTACGAACCATTGTCGGGCCGCCGATATCGATATTCTCCACCGCTTCGGCCAACGAAACATGCGGTTTAGAGATTGTTTGTACAAAAGGATACAGATTGACCACAACCAAGTCAATGAATCCGATATCGTTTTCTTCCATCTGACGGACATGCTCTTCGTTGTCACGTACCGCCAGAATGCCCCCATGAACCTTCGGATGCAGTGTTTTCACCCGGCCGTTCATGATTTCCGGGAACCCGGTATACGAATCAACCGACCGCACATTCACTCCTTCGGACTCAAGAAGCCGCGCCGTACCACCGGTCGAGAGCACCTCGATTCCCTGTTCGCCGAGCCTCCGCACAAACGGAGTGAGCCCGGTCTTATCGGATACACTAACCAGAGCGCGAGTAATTTTTCTTTCGGTCATCGATTCGCCAATCCTCCGGAATACGTTTTCTGGATAAGAAACTGAATTATCGTAAGTTCGTCTGAAGTGCTAGAATATGGTTAAAGAACGCCGGGCGATGCAAAAAGCCCGGCTCTGGGAGCGCCTGACGGGTTTTTCGCGACAATGAGGCTCCAACCATGATATGGCATTCTGCAGCCGTGTAACCTGAGATTGGGTGTGCTTTCTGCGCAGCCGAATGCATGTCCTTTCCTTGTAATTATTTTATTTAGTGCCTGTCCGGAAACTCGCTTTAGTGCCTATTGCCGGTGGCGGAAAGATTGCCGCCCGTCGGTAGAGGAGGCAATGGACTCTAAAGGCCGGCTTTAGACCAGTGCCGACAAA
>CAZEMW010000426.1:0-735 GCA_964513105.1 uncultured Fibrobacterota bacterium | reverse complement strand
TCGGTCTTGTCAGACGGGGGCGGAGCGCGGAATCCCGCGCAGCGCATTTGTTCTTCCGCCCCCAGGAGCTCGGCGGCAAAGCGCCGCTATGCCGAAATACTCAAAACGCAAAAAAAGGAGGTTCCATGCCGAACCGTCGTTTGTATATGATCCACGGCACCGGTCGTGATTCGGTGGGATTGGTGGGAAGCATTACCACTCCCATAGCCCGGATCGGTGGCAATATAGTCGATCTCAGACAAGATGTGCTTCATGGCCTCTTCACCATCTTTCTGGTAGTCGATCTGACCGAGACCTCGCTTGATCAGCTCGCTGTCGATGAACTGGTTTCGAAAATTGCCGATCGAACCGGCCTTCGACTCGATGTCCAGAAATATACCCCGGTACCCAGAAATCCGAATAAACGCAATCTGCTCGTGGTACTGCTCGGAACCGACGCTCCCGGAATAATTGCGACCATTTCCGAAGCACTCGGGAAATACAAGGTAAATATCGAATTCGCTCAGAATATCGGGCGCGGCGGTGTGTTTCTTATGGAACTTCTGACCGATATCAGCAACTGCTCCGTTCCACTCGAGAATCTTCGTACGGCGGTGGACGAAGCGATGTCGCCGATGGGTATCAAGACGATTTATCAGGGCGAAGACGTTTTTAATAAGAGGAAGCGGGTCATCATATTCCAAACACGAAAAAGCCTCATCGGCCGTGAAACCCTCAAGGACATACTGAACCTGA
>CAZEMW010000425.1:0-4189 GCA_964513105.1 uncultured Fibrobacterota bacterium | reverse complement strand
CCTCCGCACGGTCGAGAGCTTTCAGCAGCGGAGCCGGGAATCGGGTTCCCTTGGACAGCTCAGCCATTTTTCCCATGGTTTTCATCGAGGTAATCGGCATGATACCGGCAATGATCGGAACGTTTATGCCGGCTATCTCACACCGCTCACAGAAATCGTAGAAGTCCCGATTATCGAAATAGAGTTGGGTAGTTATGAAATCCGCGCCGGCATCGACTTTTTCTTTGAGAAAATCGATTTCTTTCAACCGATTGGGAGCATCGGCGTGTCCTTCGGGATACCCCGCGACTCCGATACCCATCGAAGGAAAGTGCTTTTTTATGAATGCAACCAGATCGGTGGCATAGTAAAAACCGTCCACTTCGGGTTCATAGTTCTTGCTTCCCTGCGGGGGATCACCACGAAGCGCCATAATGTTTTCGATGCCGCTCTCGTGGTACTTTTCCAGAATTCCGTAGATTTCATCTCGACTCGACCCGACACAGGTGAGGTGAGAGACCACGGTAAGACCGGTCTCACGTTTGATTTTCATCACAAGATCGTGTGTGAGCTGTCGTGTGCCACCGCCCGCACCATAGGTCACAGACACAAAGGACGGCTTCAGCGGCACAAGTTCCTGAATCGCAGTAAACAGGTTTTCTGAAGATTTTGGAGTTTTCGGAGGAAAAAACTCAAAACTAAAGGTTGTTGAATTGTTTTTCAGTACGTTCGAAATATGCATCTGCAAAATCCTTCCGGTGGCCGGAAAGTACAACATTAACTAGTAATTTCATCTGAATACGTGCGCCGAACACGCACAAGAAAACACAATGTCGAAACGATCGTGCGCTGGGCATACCGATTCGAATCGACGGCCCTTGCCGCCTCGGCAGCCTGGGCATCGGGTATCCGGCGCTGTCGGCCGGGCGGGATGTGACGAAGAACCATTCGTATCTTCGTTTCAATGTTCGGAATCCCCGAACTCACCGACGGCGAGTTCGGGGGTAGACAGGCCTGGGACTCCCGGTCACAAACGAATGTCGTTTTCAAGGAGTCTCCGGCAATCGGGGACTCATCGTCGTGGCCGATCCCATCCCGGTACGGAAGAGCGGCCGAATTCGACGATTCGGTATTCGATTAGCCCTTGTACATCTCATCAAAGTGCTTCTGAGCAGCAACCACGGCCGAACGCATGATGTCTTCGGCTTTTGCGGTTGCCCGCGCAAGGAGTGCCGACATCAATGCCGATTCGTCGAGCTCCTCAGCCGCTTTCTCACAGGCTTCCCAGCTCAGAACACTTCTGACCACGCGATCGATACCCTGTTCTTCATTGTCGTAGGCACGGGTCTGCATGTCGTGACCGCGCCAGCGAGTGTAACCGGCTTTCTGAATGAGGCCGGCAATGGCCACGTTCATTCCGTTTACCCGGGCTCCATGGTCGATATCGTACTTACCGGGACCACCGTAGATGATACCGTCGTTGTACCCCTGGCTGTTGAGATGCATGTGCACCAACGCATCGTTGTCGATCTCTTCGACGGTATCGTACACATGATCCAGTCCAATCATTTCGGAATGACCGAACTCTTTGTTTACGCCCTTCTTCGAAATATCAATTCCGAATTCTTTTTCAAGCTTATTCCAGAACGCAAGCGCACTGGCAACCGTGGGAAGGAGCATCGCGGGATGTCCTTCGTTCGGTTTCGGTTCAATGCCCATGTACAGCTCTCCACCGGCTTTCTGCTCGTATTTGCAGAGGTCGGCGACGTTTTGCTTGAGGTACTGGTACATGTTGGCGATCGCGATAGAAGCGAGATCGTATCCGTATGAGCCGTTCCAGAGAACGAAAGTCGGCACGGCGTCGGCACTCCAGGCCTTTTTCAACGGGCCATACGCGAGATCCACGGTCTTGAGACCAAGGTCGTTTGCCGCTTTGCGTTCGTTTTCGTCCAGAGAAGCGATACCGCCGTATCCGAAATGCCCGTGAGCACCCGGGGTGATCATCGCGAGAGACATACCGGCATCGACCAGCGCATCGGCGATTTCCGGTGCCGTTTACTCGTCGACTTCGTCGTTGTAGTGGACCTCGAGACCGAGACCGACCGAATCGGGAAGGCGAGAAGCAATCTTATCCTTCACCAGCTTGATCATATCGACGGTTGAGAAGGAACCGCCCCATCCCGGACGCATATCCCCGGGGACAAAGCCGCCCTTTCCGGGGTTAAAAGTCCATCGGCAAATACTGTGCAGTCTTTTCGCGGACATTCGCAAGCCTCCTGTTGGCTATTGGTTGAGTGTATTCTTCAAGACTGAATTCCATTTTTCATATGCTTCCTGATACGCCGATTTTTTCGACTGATCAGGATTTATTGTCTTTACGGTACTGAGACCGGATAATGCATCCTTGGCGTCGGCATAGATACCGGCTCCCATCCCTGCTCCTCGAGCTGCTCCCTGCGAACCGTCGGTATTGTACAGTTCAACCTGAGCTCCGGTGATCGTAGCGAACGCCTCCGAAAAGATCGGGCTCAAGAACATGTTGGCATGTCCGGCGCGAACTTTCTTGATTTCCGCACCGACGCCTTTCATGATGTCGAGACCGTAGTTGAGGGCGAAGACAATACCCTCCTGCGCCGCTCTGAGCATGTGCGCTTTCGTGTGGGTGTTGAGTTCCATGCCGTGAACAGACGCCCCAATATTGCGGTTGCCCAGCGTTCTTTCGGCGCCGTTTCCGTACGGAAGAACGGTCAAGCCCTGAGAGCCGGGGGCAACGGATCCCGCAAGCTCATTCATTTTCTCGTATGCATCGTCGGACGCCATTACGTTGTGGCGCAGCCAGCTGTTCAGAATGCCGGTGCCGTTCACGCACAAGAGAATTCCATATCGTGGATTTTTCGAGTCGTGGTTCACATGCACGAACGTATTTACTCGTGACTGTGGATCGTAATTGGGGGTATCCGCCACACCGTAGACAACGCCCGATGTTCCGGCGGTCGCCGCAATTTCTCCGGGGTTGAGCACGTTGAGTGATAGTGCATTATTGGGCTGGTCACCGCCGCGGTAAGCCACCGGTGTTCCCTCTTTGATACCCAGTTGGGCGGCGGCATCCGCGCCGACTTCGCCCTGATTGGCGAAAGTCGGGACGATTTCGGGTATGAAGTCGGGATTGAACCCAAAATACTCCATCACGAAATCGGCGAGACCGTCCTTTTTGAAATCCCACAGAATTCCTTCGGAAAGCCCCGAAGGCGTAGTCCGCACGCTGCCGGTGAGACGCATGGCGATGTAATCGCCCGGAAGCATAATCTTGTGAATCGCCTTGTAGGTGTCCGGTTCGTTTTCTTTAACCCAGGCAAGTTTGGTTGCGGTGAAATTACCGGGAGAGTTGAGGAGCTGGTTCAAGCACTTCTCTTCGCCAATTTCCTTGAGCGCCTTTTCGCCGTAAGGAACCGCACGGCCGTCGCACCAAATAATGGAAGGTCGGAGGACCGAGAGGTTTTTATCGACGAGAACGAGTCCGTGCATCTGATAGGAGATGCCGATCGCGGCGACGTCCTGAAGATTAACTCCGGTCGTTTCCTTGATCTCAGCGGTAGCCGCGACAATGTTTTCCCACCAGGAATCCGGGTGTTGCTCGGCCCATCCGGGCTTTTCGGCAATGATCTGCATCTCTTTTTTTGGTGAAGTTGCCGAACCGACTGCCGCGCCGGTCTGAGCATCAAGCAGTGTCGCCTTAATCGACGAACTTCCAACATCGTATCCAAGTAAATATCCGGCCTGTGCCATGCGAAGCGTATCCTTTCCGAAACGGATGTTTGTGTACGGCGGACTGGGTAAAATAATACGCGAAGAGCCTCGAGTGCGGCGGCAATTACACGAAGCACAACATTAGTTGTCTTGCCGCGGCCTGAGATGGTCCCCAGGCCTCATTTTCGGGCATTCCACCCGAATTCCGTGGTGGCCGCGATTCGCGTGATCCTCTCTTTTTCCGGTCGGACGGAGCTTTTGATGTGCACTCTCAATCCGATGGCGTGTTTTCCCCGGCAGATCCTCCGGTGTTATTCCCCAGAAGATAGGTGCTGTACAGCTCATGGACGCGCGTAACGGTTTCATGCATCCGGGCATCAAAGTCCGTCAGCGATATGTCCGGATCAACCACTCTTTTGGCGAATTTAAGCCGATCTTCTTCCTCCACGGGTAAGACATGTAC
>CAZEMW010000424.1:0-4191 GCA_964513105.1 uncultured Fibrobacterota bacterium | reverse complement strand
CTGCTCAAGTTCTCGTATCTGTTTCTCGAGCTGCTCGGCAGTTGTCGCAAAATGCTTCTTTTTTGCGTACATTTTCATGGTCGGGAAGAACATTGCGGCCGTGAGAAACAGAAACGCCGTCGCCGGGACTACGAAAGCCGCGGTCTCTCGCCGCTTTCTCTTCCGTATGGCCGATTTATCTTCCAGCTGATTTAAGTTGATCCGGAAATAGGTCATGTATTCTCCGTAAGGCCATCCCGAGAGCCTGGGCATATCGGGGACGATCATTTTCTTCTATGGAAACGTTTGGCTCAAAATTGGAGAGAGGGTCGAATCTCTCAACCGGTGTGCGAAGCTCGCGTTCGAGATGTTTAAGGAGCCGACTGTCTCCGGCGCTTCCACCACAGACGAGGACACGAGCAGTCTCCGCCGAACCGGTCTCCTTTACGAAGAATCGAAGCGAACGCTGTATTTCTCGCGTCAGATTATCGATTGCCGTATTGCGGTCTTCACCGGCAAGCGACAATGACAGCCCTTTGGTGTCTCCAGTATTCGAACTCTCCTTCAGTTGGTTGGCAATTCCGTTTTGCAGCTTTTGTTGTTCGGCCTCAGACCAGGAACACCCGGTCGAACGACGTATTTCTTCTGTAAATTGGCGACCTGCAATGGGAATGTCACGAGTGAAGAATTCGCCCGAAGGAGTACTGTAGCACAAGGTCGTGACCGCCGCCCCAATGTTAATAATTACGAATGATTTCCCTCGGGCCGCGGCATCGGACAGCAGCCATGCGTTCGTGGCGGCAAGGGCCGGTGCATCTATAACTCCCGGTTTCACACCACAGCGCTCGAGCATAGACAGGTGAGCTTCGACCGTTCCCCGCGAGGTCGCTACAAGAAGTACATCAAGGGTATCCTCATGTGTTCGTGCTACCTGGTAATCGAGAAGTACCTCGCCTTTGACGGGCATGTGTTTGCGGGCCTCAAAAATCAGTGAGGAACGCAGTTCATCGTCGCTCAGTTTCATTGTTGTGATCTGCTTTATGCCCACCTGTGCACCAGGGGTGCAGGAAATAACATTTCGCAGCTTTTTGGGAGAAGTCCCAAGCCTGGTCAAAAGCCCCGACAACGCACTGGAAACGGTAAGCTCGTCGGGCGTTGCACCGGGATCCGTATCGGGGGCTTCTTCAAATTGTTGCCGGCCGGCTCTGGTGATAAGTATCCGTCCCCGATCGACACGTATCTCCAGAACTTTCAGGCCCGCGGAGCCAACGTCGATTGCGGTTACCGATTTCTGTAAGGCCATTACTAGAGTTTCCTTTCCCAGCCGACAACCTCGAGTCGTGCATGCCCGCTTTCCGTAATCAAAGGACTGAAATGCGGCGGAGCCGTGTTTTTCAGTCGACGGTCATAATGCCAGTTTTTTGCGGTGTATCCGATTCGGAACGGGCGTACCACCCCGACAATGCCCCGAACTTTTTCGGTAATGCTGCCGTAGAAGTGCATAGTACCGAATTCCCCCCGATGTAACTTGATCGCGGTGAAGGACGAATCGAGTGCAACGACCGCGGCGTTTATGCGTATTCCTCCGTCTTTTCGGGCTTCCCGTGAGTTCTTGTTAATCTGCACGTTTTTTTCGGAGACGAGTCCCAGCAGTGATGAACTGTTCGGAGCCGGCTCTCCCGTCCGTCTATCCGAGTTTGCGTATACAAGGTCGTCGGTGATGAGAATGTTTCCGCGGGCACCGACAGTTACCTGTCCCTGCAGCGTACCGCGAATTTCGACATCGCCGTCGAAATACATGCCGTCGATCTCTCCCACGCTGTGAGTGCTTGAATGGTCGTACCGGTAGTTGTCGTCCCGTGATCGCGAGAGGATGGTAGAGGTCTCTCGATGCCGTCTCCAGTCCAGCACGAACTCGTCGTGTTTAAATGTGATCCGGGCCACGCTCTCCGGCGCATACAGCGGGCGAAAGGACGCATTCTTTCGAATATTTTCACCCAAAAGGTCAATTCGGTAAATGTCGTCACTCCAGGTATTGCGACTGGATTCGACAATGGGTGCGTAGCCGTAAACCTCAGGGTAGTTGTCACCTTTGATCTCAGGATACCCCCGTGTAATCGCTTCGGTGAACCGGGGAGAACCGGCGATGTTCAGGTTGCTGTTACTGTGCACGCGACCGTCGATGACATCACCGGTGAAGAAGAATGGACCCCGTTTAGAACTTCCCGGAGAATCGAAAAGCATGAAATATTGACTTGACCGTTCCGGGCAAACTCTTTCGATCAGCCGTTGCGCCGGTTCACCGTCGTCTCCGTATATCTCCGCAATCACCTGGTACGTGTCCTCCATTGAATCCATTCGGGTTATGTGGTACGGAACCGAATCGAGCGACATGCCGTGCAGCGTGTCCGGTATTCGCTCGAGCGGCATATTCTGAAGCTCCGCTCGCGCCCGCGACAACGCTTCTTCGCAAGCCCACAGGGCCTGTAATTCGCGATATTCGTACTCGACAAATGTATGCTCATGGGAAGACATTTTTAAAAATGAAAACGCACACAGTCCGGTAATCAGAAGCAATATGAGCGTCCCCGGCAACAATGCTCCGCGCTGGTTCACGAAAGATCCCGGACTACAAATCTTCACCTGCTGTTCCTTCCGAAGACCACCGTTTCAAATCGATATTGTTCGTCAATACGGTCGGTCCGATACGCCAAATCGAAACATATCCGTATCGTTGTTCCGGGATTTTCCCATGAAAATGGTTTGTGCTCTTCGGACGGAATTACCTTAACACTGTCACCTGTTCCCAGACCCATCGGATGCAGATTGGCGTCTCCGGCTACCGCAACCAGTTGGTTTTCGTGTATCCGGTAAATGATTGCTTCGTCTTTGGACACCTGCACTACCAGTTCGTTTCCTCGTATTTCGAGCCCGTCGGCTTTTTGCACGGACCGGGTGAGTTCACCCAGGAGGAGATTCCCGGTACGCTGAATGTCCAGTCTTCGCATGGAACGTTCCCACACTTCTATGCCGAAAAGCAAGGTCGTCACCAATCCTGCCCCGAGGGCAAGCGCTGCGGCGAGGACGATTATCAGCTCAACCAGTGTTACGCCTCGACTACCGGTGGTACATCCGGGTGGCGAGACGAATCGTATCGGAGATCTCTCCATGCGTGTAAAACACCTTGACTTCGACGTTTTGGTATTGCAACCCGTTATCCGGCGCCGGCTCTGATACTTGTGTACGAATGGTTGCCGGTACGGCAACTTCTTCGGTTTGAATGGCGCGAAGAAAATAAATGCTTGAATCCCGGCTTCCCGGCATGAGCAGATTTCGACCATGATGGGACTTGCGTCGCGTCTCTTCCAATGCCGCCTGCACGAAGGGTATTGCCTGACGACGAAGCCCCTGCTTTTCGATGATAAGCGTTCCGAATGAAAAGGTCCTGAGAAGAGCTGTCCCCGCCACCAGAATTATAACCGAAACCGCCAACAGTTCCGGCAGAGAAAACCCGTTGCGGCCCCTGAACGACTCATTCGGAACGCGACTCCCCGAAGAATACCTGCTCGTCCGATTATCCAACCAATGCAAATAAACATCGTAAAGGCGGGTCGGAATGTTGCACCGTCCTGTGGAAACCGGGGCGTTTTGGTTATAATCTGGAGGGGTCAAAAGCCACCTTGCGCGCTTCATCTCGTGCTACGGTCCCTTTTCGTACCAGGTCGGCCAGGGACATGTCCAGGCCGATCATACCCTCTGAAACATTGGATTGTATAACATTCGGGATCTGATGGATTTTCTCTTCACGTATGAGGTTTCGAACCGCCTGGTTAGACATCAAAATCTCCAGTGCCATTGCGCGCCCCGCGCCGGTCTTCAGAGGAAGGAGCCGCTGACTTATGACTGCCAGAAGCGATTCGGCCAACATGGCGCGTATCTGTGATTTTGAGTCCGATGGAAATATGTCCAGTATCCGGTCAATGGTTTTGACCGCGCCACTTGTGTGGAGAGTCGAAAAGACCAAGTGGCCGGTTTCCGCTGCCGTCAGTGCCAACGAAACGGTGTCCAGGTCACGCATTTCTCCTACCAGAATGACATCGGGATCTTCACGCATAGCCACTCTCAGAGCCGCACGGAACGAATGGGTATGCTGCCCCACTTCTCGTTGATTTACCAGACAGCTTTTTGAATGGTGAATAAACTCAATCGGAT
>CAZEMW010000423.1:2810-4203 GCA_964513105.1 uncultured Fibrobacterota bacterium | reverse complement strand
CGCCCCTGAATTTCCATTTCTCCTCGGGTACCGGTCCGTGCCGAGACCGTACTTCGTAACGTTTCGCGGTTGGGATTCGTTCTCTTTTCGGGTAGCCTGCTCCGACAGGTCCGAGTTCTGTTCAGGGGCTGCCCCTTCGACGGATTTCACTGCAGGGGTGCTTCGCACCGACGGAGTTGAAGTACGGGATAAGGTAGGGCTGCAAATTGATTGATATAAAAAAATCAAGGCGATCTGCGGCGCATCCGCAGACGGCATATATGCCATTCGCCGACAAGACGAGTAGCAAAACGTCTTCACCGGTAAATAGAAGAGAAAGTCGACCGCCCCGGGAGGTATATCGCCGGGATGCGGATCGAGGCTCATCGGGTGAAGTCGGAAAGGGAACTGTGACGCGACAACGCTTCAACGAGCTTTTTGAAAAGCACGGTGAGAAGCTGTATAACTTTGCACTCTGGACGGTTCGTAACCGCGAAGCTGCTGAAGATATCATCCAGATGGTATTCAGTAAGCTCTGGAAGCAGGTGCACCTTCCCGGAACGGAGAAGGAGATCGAAGCCTGGCTCTATCAGGTTACGCGTAACCAGTGCATGGATTTCTTCCGAAAACGGACACGCTCGTCACGTTTTCGGATGAACTACGGGAAGGAAGCCTCAATCGGGGCTCCCGCAACGGTGGAATCCAAATTCGTCTGGGATGCGTTGGACTTCCTCGATGAGACCGATCGATCGGTTCTGTACCTTCATTTCAGAACCGGGTACTCATATAAGGAAATCGCCGAAAAAATGGACTCAACCGAGAACGCCGTGCGGGTTCGAGCTTTTCGTGCGCTGCAGAAAATCCGCAAACGGTATATCAGAGAAGAACTATGAACTACGACGCTGTAGACGACCATCCCTCAGACGAAGAGCTTACCCAATTTGCTCTCGAGGCCGATATGCAAGGCCATACCGCCAAGCATGTGGACTCGTGCCCGGCCTGCTCACGCTATGTCCGGGAAATCAGGACTATCCGGGAGGGGATTGCCGGGGTTCCCGAAGAAAGCATGTCGGCGGTTCTGAGAAACAGAATTGCTTCCGCCGAAAAGAACGCTCAGGCGGTTGGAAATCCGCTGCTCCTTTTTTCGCTTGTGAAAGCTATACGATCCCCGCTCCTCTTGGGAATAGGCAGCATTCTCGGGATTATCGGGCTCTATATTTACTACATATTTGTCCTTGCCCAGTAGCCTCCATGGTGTCGGCTCACCTGCTGTTCGCTTCCGCGCCGAATACATACTTCTGCGCTGTATCCCGGCCAAGCCTGTAGTGCGGCGACGATTCCCGACCGCATTCTTTACCCGTTCACAATCCTTTCAGTTTGCCCGAAGGACGGCTCCACTGGATCACATCTCCCG
>CAZEMW010000423.1:0-2800 GCA_964513105.1 uncultured Fibrobacterota bacterium | reverse complement strand
CCCGGGCTGTGGTTGTTGCCGCGGAGGAAATGAAGTCATATTCTCTACTCGCTTTTCTTTGTGCTTTTTGTTCCAGTAAGTTCTCATAAAATTTGTATTCAAAGAGCGTACCGTGGATTAAATGTGTGAAATGTTGGCGGATCTTGATTTGTATCAAGGTGAAGCTGAACGCCCGGAGGTATGTTCCCCTGTACCGGGCAATCGGCCGGCTTGTAACATCTTCCTCGAGCGTCGAACATTTACGTCGAGTGTGAATGGTTCCATGTAAGTGGTTGCATAGAATTGTGTTAGACGAGTGTGTGAGCGGAACAGCCGGTATGATTTTTCAACCTGCACAAGTGTGCAGCATTCGAGAGGTTGAGCATGATTTCTTGTGCAGTGTCGGTCCTGGTAGTTTCGGTTTGCGGTCTGCTGTTTTTTCAGCTGGAAGGTTACCGGTCTATAGGTGCGAGTGTGTTGATGCTTTCAGCATTCCCGGCAGGGGACGGAGCAGCGGTGGGCGGTCGGCATCGTGCGGTCGCGATTGCGGTACTTCTTGCCACTTCGATCGCATTGGCTCTGTCCTTTCGCGGGACCGTTCGAAACTGGTATCGACCTGATCACAAGACCGCTGTTCCCGCGACCATCGCCTTCGTTATGTCGGGAGTTCTTATGGCGGTTCCGCATTTCAAACTGGATGAGCCGGTGCTTCTCATGGCCGAACGCTTTTTGCCGGGTGCCGGTTCTCTGCAGATCCTGATTTTCTCCTCCTATGCGGCTTTCCTTGCGGCCACTCTTCTGAAAGCATCGTCGACATCTGCTATTCGCATCACCGTGTGGAGAATGTTCTCGATCGTCTTTTTTGCGCAATTTGCCCTGGGGCTTCTCGGGTTTGACCGGTTTCTTATGACGGGAAAGCTGCACCTTCCGATACCGGCTTTGATCATTGCGGGGCCATTCTACCGCGGACACGGCTTTTTCATGCCCGTACTCTACTGTGCAACGATTCTCATCGGAGGGGCATTCTGGTGCAGTTGGCTTTGCTATATCGGTAGCTGGGACAGCACTGCGGCGAAGGCTCGTGCGAGGCCGGGAAATCCGGTTCGCGGACGGGAACGTATACGGATTTTGCTCCTGGTGATGATCATTGCGGCCGCGCTCGGAATGCGACTGGCCGGTTTCTCGGTCGACCGGGCCGTATACGCTGCGGTCGGGTTCGGTCTTGTGGGGGTCGGCATTATGGTCTTTCTATCTCGAAAACGCGGCACAATGGTCCACTGCACCACCTTTTGCCCGATAGGACTGATCTCGGTCACTCTGGGAAAGATTAATCCTTTTCGGGTCAGGATTTCCGGAGGATGCACAGGCTGCTCAAAATGCAGGCATTCGTGCCGATATGCCGCATTGGAGCCGCATCACATCCGTGAGCGGAAGGTCGGGTATACCTGCACTCTTTGCGGTGACTGCGTGTCATCGTGTCCGTCGGGAGAGATCCGGTACCGGTTTCCGTTTCTGAAACCCCAAACTGCTCGGACCGCATTCCTGGTGACGGCAGTGGTAGTTCATACCGTTTTCCTGGCCTTTGCGAGGATCTGATTCTGCGTCCTGTTTTCGGCAACCGGCGTTTCACAGCGGTTATGTGTTTCCCTCATGCCCGTGAGAGAATTACCGATTCGTGCCGATATGTACTCATAGAAAATCGTAACGCGGTAACCAATCCCTGAAGCTGTCCTTACGCGCATTCTTACCTTACTAATATCGTGAATCTGCTTTTTGTACCCGTGCATGCAACCGTGTGCGAGGCGAGATCCTTTTGGATTTGATTGTGGAGAGGGGCAGTCGAATGAGATTGAATGGCTATCTGAGAAACATAACCGGGTCGCTGCTGTTTACGTGCGTGGTCGGATGGTCTTCGGAACCGGTGACCTCTCTGTATCTTGAGCTGGAGAACGCGGGAAGGACGGGCGGGTACGCCGAAATCGGGTTCCCATCGTACCTGAATATGACTAAGGTGGGGGATACCTGGTACCCGGTAGGGGGACGCACGGAAAAAAACAAGGGTATCCTGTGGGGCCATGTCGAATCGGCTACGGTCACAGACCACAGTGTCGATATTTCTTTGTCCTATTTTATGCCGACCGACAAGTTCGTCAATGGTGGGCGGGGAACGTATACGATCTCCTGTACACGCAGCAGTGACGGCACACTGGAGGGGACGTATGAAGGGATCTATTATGGGGAGACATATACATTCTGGTGGATGCCCAAGACCGCCGAAAACCATCTGTGTTCTCTGTCGGTATGCGGACAGAATGCCCCCAGTCCCCCTCGCGGCACGGTAAGAGGGCGGATTACCGAGAGGGCTTCACCGCATGAGAGTTTCACCCCTCCCGGCCGGCGTGAACATCCGAGAATTCTGTTCAGAGAGAGTGATCTTCCACTTCTGAAAGCAAAGTCGGAAACCCCATTCGGGAAGAAATGTCTGGAGCTGATGCAGGGGTGGGGGGCGGTTGGTCACGGTGTGCTTCACCAGATCGCGAAATACTCGGGAGACGACGGCAAAGCGGCTCAATATGCACACTCCGCGGCTCAGCTTGTTCGCTTTCATATGAAAGATTTTTCAAATGGCGAAGATGAACACGGACAAGTTGCCTGGACTCGCCGACTTGAGCAGGTCAGTATGGCCTATGATCTCTGCTACGATGCCTGGTCTCCCGAATTTCGTCACGAAGTTGCCTGGTATCTGGTAAATACCTCCAAAACGATACTGAACTTTCACAGCGACTGGGTCGGATCGAATTTTGACTGGACTATCGACGCC
>CAZEMW010000422.1:0-4207 GCA_964513105.1 uncultured Fibrobacterota bacterium | reverse complement strand
CGTCACCAGAGTTGGTTGCCTGTCAATGCCGCGAAAGAACAGAAAAACTCTGTTTTCCTCGGCCGGAAGTTGAACCAGATTGGGGTATGTATTCCTTGTGCTGATTTCCGCCGTTTTATCAAATGACTCAATGCTTTCCGACTCCCGTGATCGCCAGAGGTGCAGGGACTTGGCATTGTGGTCGCTTTGCGCAACAAGGATTTTGCCGTCCTTCAAAACCAGCAAACTGGGATGGTTATGGTCGTCGATGCCCCCGGTCCGAAGGTACGTCTTCTCTATCTCTTTGGTTTGGTGCTCATACGAGGCGACTTCGATATCGCCCGCACCGGTTACCCATCCGGCATAGGTTTTCTCAAACTCGCCGTGATGATACACTGCTTTCGGATCACCGTACCACGTCCATATTCCGTTATCGGTAAGCGATTCATATTCGCTTCCTGTCCGAGCTGAAACGCCAATTGCAGTAAGAAGAAGCAGCGAAAGCATGCTACAATTCTGTAAAACCCTCATTCAGATCTCCTTCTGTCGCGAATCCTTCAGCAATGGAAAACAATACATGTATCCCCCTTTTCCGTTCCTTGAGCTGTAACGGATAGTATAGAGAAAGAAAAAGGAGGCTTCTTTGCAGTTTTCCGTAAAATCTTTGAACGAAAGCGACTTCATAGCGGTTTTACAGCTCCGTGAAGGGCCCTTGCGTGAGGTGTTCTTCCGATCCAGACCAAAGAAATTGTACGATACCGGGATGGTACCTTATGCAGAATTTCTTATTCAACCGGATCGCGAAAACAGCACTTGTGCTGTTTGCCGCCTTTGCACTCACATCTGCCGAAGATGATTCGTATGTGAAAACCGAAATTCTATACCAGTCCACATTCGACACCGACCTGTCCGATTGGATTCTGGAACCTTCTCCGCAAAACGATCATCAAGCCGAAATAGTGGACGGAACTCTGCTTCTTGCGACAAAAGGCGGCCAGACCTGTTGGTTGGATCAGCGCTTTGACGGCAATATCGCAGTCGAATACCATGTAACCGTGCCGAGTGAAGGATATCCTCACACCCATGTTAGTGATATAAACCAATACTTTATGGCGGTAGATCCCGATTCACCGGAGGCCGAATCACCAACGCCGACAACGAAGTACTCCGGGCCGGACTATTACAAGAAGTTCCGCATGTACTATTGCGGTATGGGGGTTTACAACAATCAGTATACCCGCTTTCGACGGTGTGACGGAAACGGTGAGTATCCCCTTGTTGAAGAGTGCAGCCGGCCGGCTTGTCTCATACCCGCGGATACGGTATGCTTTGTGGAATGTATCAGGTTCGGCGACCGAGTGACGTTCAAACTCAATGATTCCGTAGTGATTGACTACCGCGACCAGCAGGCATTTGAGCAGGGGTTTTTCGGATTTCGCAACTACAAAAGCGCCAAACTGATTCATGATATCACCGTGTACCGACTGGACTCTCTCGCCGCGAATGCCTCCCCGCGCAACATCGATACACGACTGCGACGTCGAAGTGGGAATATGCAATCCACAACAGTCCATGATTTGCGTGGAAGGAAGATGTCGAGGAATATGCCTGCCGCGCAGTTGATGCTCTACCGGGGGCAGGAATGTATTCCATGGTACAGAAAGGTGATCGAATGATCGCGGCGTGCTCGGAAGAGAAGCGCACAAGGACATGATTGAGACATTCTCCAGGAATCTCATACGAATAATTGACAAAACCGTATCGACGGGACCTTGGAGTTCTGCATTCCGGGACGGCACGGATGCCTCTCCAGGTCCTGCTTTGCCGATTTTGACTGTTTGCCGCCCCGACCATTTACCCGGGCGGGGATTACTTGTCGGCCGATTTGTGAAGATAGGAGCTTCGCTTTACCCCGGGGAAAGCCCGACCAGTATCCGATGTCGATTCGTTCAATAATTGTTACGTTCAGTTTTCGATTCTTCGAGCAAATTGCCCCGGCGGTTTGCCTGTCCACCGATGAAACACTCTCGTGAAATGGTGTACATCGGAGAAGCAGAGCGTTTCGGCAATCTCTTTGATTGGTTTCTTGCCTTCGATCAGGTCCATTTTCGCACGATCGATTCTGCATTTGACTATGTAATTGTAGGGAGTGAAACCGGTGAGTCGACGAAACAGACGAGCAAAATAGTCGGCGTTCAGTTGGTACTGCACTGCAATGTTCGCCACCGATAGGGGTCTCATGAAGTTATGCTCGATGAACACCTTCGCCTCCATAACCTTCCGGACACCAGGACCGCCTTCGGCGAACTCCTGCTCGCGCTGTCGAGCTTCTGAATTGCGTTGCAGGTCCAGCATGAACTGAGTGAATCGGCACGATGCCTGCACCCTGCTAAACGCATCCTGTACCGTCAGCTCCTTGAGAACCGACGAGAATGTTTCCTGGAGTCGATCTGCAATGTCAACAGTAAAATGGCGCAATGGGAAGTAATGGGTTGGACTGAACTTCCCCTCCCTGTCGGTCAGGGGAACCGGCGTGAAATGAAGGTAATAGCGAACCATTTCCCCGGCTGAAAACTCGATGTCAAAGGTCTCTTCGGGGAAAATGAGAATCACCTCGTTCCTTCGAACAGGATATGGCGTCCCATTTATTATGACACGCCCCCGTCCGCTTTCCACGTACTGGAAGTCAAAGTCGGAAACTCGGTACGGATGATATTGGCTGTAGGAAGAGAGAGTATCGGCTCGCGACACCCGACCGCCTTTATTTACCAGATACATCCAGTTCACCTGGGTATAGCCGGAAATAGTTCTTCGTTGCTCCAGTGAAAGGTTCACCAGTACGGCCTTTGTTTACAGGTAAGCGAAGTCGGATAAACCATGACCGGATTTTGCAGGCTTGATACCGCTCATTTTTGATAGCTCACACCCGGCGGCAGTCTTCACCACATACAGTTTCTCCTGATGTTTAAAAATAATCATCAGGGCCGTCCATGGTAAGGCGTGGCGACACGCTTTTTCCCGGTCGATTTGGAACATCGGGGACGCCTCGGCAAAACGCCGGCCGGGGGAGGGAGCCGCGAAGTCCCCCGGGACGGACCGGCGAGACGAAGCCCCGGAGGACGGGGCTTCAGAACCACACCGCTGCGAGCCAATCTGCAGAAAAGACACCCCGTTTTTCCGTCGATCTCTATCATAAGGCGCAGATCAACAAGCGAGCGTCCTCTCTTTCCTACATGTTACTCGTACGAAATCACGTAGGCCCCGACAGACAGTTGGCTGTCCATTCGAATTAGCTCATTGAGACGATTGCGCAGTTGAGTACGAGATTCGGCCCGCATAATAACTCTGCCTCTCAAGTCGCAGACGGTCAGAGAGGAAGCGTTATGCGGCACGGCCGGAAGTGTATTGATCAGCGCCAGAGCGGTTCCGGGCCTCCGCAATGCCGGCGCCGTACGCCCGGTCGCTTTCTGAGCCTCCACATGCGGTACCGGGTAGATCTCATACCCCATGGGATTCGTCGAATCAACATCGGACAGCGAGTCGGGCCAGGCAATACCGCCGGCGCGCTGAACGGCCACCTTGTCTTCGGGATAGACTCCGAATTGCGGACTGAGGCAATCAAGCCAGAGGGTTACCCGTCGCATTTCATCTTCGTTCAGAGTCACACGATCCTTGTGGGTCGATTTCAATAAGCGGTATATGGACGACACCCGCGCGCCAAAAAGCCCGGGAACGGTGCGTGACCCGCCGACCATGTTTCTGCAGTGATTTTTGTCGTCTCCTGCATAGTAGAAAGCATAGGGAAGAAGGCTTGTATAGCTCATATCAGGCCCTTTATTCTTCTCAGTATGGCAAGGAAGGCAGCGGTTGTCGAACACCGGCTTCACCAGCCGATAGAAGTTGAACGGAACAGCGCCGTCCGAGACCTCGGTTTGAATAAGCGACGGTTCACGTTGGAGAGCTTTTCCACCGCCGGGGGGTGTTGCGTTCCACTTATCCTCATGACACCCGGTACACGACAAGTGTTCACCCGGGTGTACGTAGGTCGCACTTCTCATCGACTGCACCGCCGTACCGTTCTCATCAAGGACCTGAAAATAGAGCATCCTTTCGACGGGGGCTTCGAAATAGACACTCCCGTCGTCTTCGATCGGGACAATGCCCAGCGGCATGCGTGCCGCCTGCTGCTCTCCACCATTCAGCGGATCACTGAGACCGTATCCCCACC
>CAZEMW010000421.1:0-4214 GCA_964513105.1 uncultured Fibrobacterota bacterium | reverse complement strand
ATGTACCAGGAATGAAACAGTAATGGAATGCCGAAAGCTACCAGGAAAAAAACGGCTTTCCCGGCGATAAAGTGGACTACATCCATTCCCCCGGGTCTTGGGACCGTGTGGATGCCCAGCCGTCCGGTCGCAATCACGGCAAAATCATCGAAAAACTGCCATTTAATCGCAAGTAGACTGTACATAGGCCACATGTAAATGTGCTGCAGACGATGAAACCATCTTCTATTCTGCTGCGGTGTTATTCTGCCGATACCCCCGAGATCCAGATCGGCATCGTAGATCGTCAAGATTACATACGTATGATGGAATCGCGTGTGTTTCCACTTCCACACATACGAACTTCCTCCAATAAGATCGAGGCACGATGCGGCAATTCTGTTCAGGCGATCATTTGAAGAATAGGCACGATGTCCACCGTCGTGCTGTATGCTTACGCCGATTCCCGCAGCGGAAAGTCCAAGCAGTACTGACAGCACGACGGCCTGGAGAATGCCGGCGGCCCAAAATACCAGAAGTACATAGGAAAGAAGAAAGACGGAAAGTATGATCGCAGACTTTAGTATAATATTCCATCCCCCGGTACGAGGATGCCCCACGGCGGAAAAATAGCCGTCTACCTTCTTTTTCACCGCCTTCTCAAACCCTGAATCACGGGCAAAGTCAATGCGTGATTGCCGTTGCGAGCTCCCCGGCCGGCTTGAGAACCCCTCATGCATGTCCACGTTTACCTCCAAAGAAACTGAAATCCACCTACGACACCTCCGAAAACTGTATTCCGGGTAAAAAGTAGCTCAATGGAGTGGGAGAAGATGCCGGTGCACCTGTAATGCATCTGCCGCTCCCGGCAGGTCCGGAGTCACCAATGTTCACCGACGTTTCCGGGCCTTTCGAATTACCGAATTTATCAAGCGATCGAATACTTGGTTGGGACAAGCAAAAGCCATGCCGTTAGACACGATGTGCCGGGGGTCTTCTTAGTGCGGTGGAAAGAGAGGACTCTACGCTTCCGAAAGTTTCGACATTGCTATGAATAACGGCAATTATCGGGCATGCGGCGTTCTACAGCACCCATTGCCGACTGACGCGCGCCCTCGGTACCTTTTTCCATCTAATTAAGAAAATAAAAACGGGAGTACAGCCGAGGGCGATGCCGACTTCTTCGACTCGGAATTTAACTATTTTCTTCTAATCGTCCGCAATGGCCGCGGCGGCAGCTCCTTAACCGGCAGTGATGCCCCGCCCCGTTCGGACATGTGTAATCCTGAAACCTTTTCGGAACGGTTGGCTCATGGCAGAGTATTCAATTCTTGATTTCGGCGCGGTTGGGGACAACACCGCCGACTGCACCGATGCAATTAATAACGCAATCGAAAAAGCTTCTTCGGAGGGAGGAGGAACTGTTCTCGTTCCCGACGGTGCATTCCGCTCCGGAACCGTTTTCCTCAAAGATAATGTGCGATTGGATCTCGCTCATGCCGCACGAATCGTAGGAAGCGAGGATATTTCCCGCTATCCGCTGAGACCGTTCTCCACGATCCGGTCGTACACCGAACGATATACCAAGCGCAGTTTCATTTTTGCCGAAGGGGCTCGCAACATACGTATTACCGGCAGCGGAACTATCGACGGCAACGGTGGTAGCGAGGGGTTTAAGAATCTCCCGAAAGGTGAGCACAAACCGGTAGGCATACGACTGGTTTCCTGTTCGGACGTCTCGATAGCGAATGTACATTTCCGTCGCGCCGGCCTCTGGATGCAGCATTACTGCAATTGTGAAGATCTGCACATACACGGAATCAGAGTGTTCAACCACGGGAACCGCACCAACGATGGGATGAACATAGACGGATGCCGAAAGGTCCGCATTTCCGACTGTTTCATCGATTCACACGATGATTCAATTGTGATCAAGAGCACCGGAACTCATGTGTGCGAAGACGTACTGATTTCGAATTGTGTGGCAAACAGCCATTGCCACGGTATCAAATTCGGCACGGAATCTCAAGGCGGATACAAGCGTATCACACTCAACAATATCATTGTCCATCCATCCGACATTCCTCACCCCGGCTTCCCTGATCGGCCGTTTGCTCCCGTAATTACCGGTTTTGCACTCGAGCTGGTCGATGGTGGAATCATGGAGGATATTACGTTGAACAACATCACGGCAAAATCCGTCTTCGCACCAATGCTCATCAAGCTGGGGAACCGAGGCAGAAAAATCGGACCGGAATTTCCGGACCTGCCCGTTGGATCGGCACGCAACATTACCGTATCGAACTTTACGGCAACGGATGCCGGATCCTACGGGGGATCAATAACCGGATTTCCGGGGCATTACGTTGAAAATGTCACATTGTCGAACATCAGGGTGGCTCATAACGGAGGAATCGATTCCGAGAAAGTCATGTCCGAGGTCCCCGAAAACGAGACCGGATACCCGGAGATAAAGATGTTTGGAAACAAAGGCGAAAAGGGTCCCTGCCTCCCGGCATACGGATTGTATGTGCGACACGTGCGGAACATTTCGTTGCGTGACGTCCACTTTGAACTTGCCGCTCCGGATGCGCGGGCTCCCATCTTTTTCGACGACGTGCACGACATACGCATGGACGGAATTCGGTATCCGGAGGAAGCTGTGTCCGGACGGCTGAAGAGCGTCAATTCTACTTTCGTTGAGGATTGAGAAGATTGATTACAGAAGAAAACCATAATTTCGATGCCTCCGCAAACGGATAAACGGTTCGTCTGGAATCCATCCTATCGAGAAAAATGCCCCGCCGTACACGGTACAACGGGGCAGCTATAAAAAAGGGGTAAACTCCTGATTAATTTCGAGAAGCGACCATAGTCTCCGGAACAACCGCTGTTTCGCGGATAAGACTCATGATCCGCTCAATTTGTGTCCATCCATTGCAGTGCAGGAACAGACAACGATAGAAATCATAGTACCGTACCGCGCCGTCCAGATCGCCTTGCGAGACCAGAAGGCCAAGGACGTGAGAGAACCGCTGAAAAGTCAGGGGCATCGGCGGTTGCTGGATTCCATCATTGAAATCCACTCCAAGCCTGTCCGAATGATATGCGTTCTCAAATAGATGTCGTACTGCCTGAGCGGGGGTTTCAGAAGCAAACTCGGCGACGTGTGCTCTACGAAGCAAAATGTTTTGATAGGCCGACTGTATGCGAAGGCAATTCGGCTCAATTTTCTCTAGTGCGCATCGGGCATTATCGGCTGCTCCGGCAACTCCAATGAAATGGTCGACATGGCGAATTTCGCGGGACATCCCAAGACGCAGATAAAACTCGTAATCCCCAAACCTTCCGAAGTTCTCGCTGAAATAACCGTCTGTTTTGTGCACCGATTTCCGCCACATCGGATGAGGCCCTACAAGATGCCGGGTAGTAAGACGTTCGTAGGAAAAACCTAAGCGAGACCACATCTCCTCCCCGTCGAATCCACGGGAAATATCGACACCGGGAGCTCCCCCGGCGGTTACAAACGAATCACCATACACGAGCGCCAGCCAAGGCTGGTGTTCCAGTTCGGAGAGAAGAACTTCGTAGGCATCCGCCGACAGACAGCCGGCGCTTCCCAGAGGTGTAACATATTCGCCGCCTGCAATTCGAAGCGCCATGTTCCAGGCGCGGTACTCATTTATGGGCGTACCGGTTCGAATGTGACACACATTCCGATGCGTTCGCTGAAACGCCTGGATTCGTGAGCTCTGCTCATCGTTGCAGGCGGAGTCAACAACAACGATCTCGATTTCTCCGGCAATGGTCTGGGACCCCAAGTCCTCAAGGGACTCACACAGGTATGGATCAACAGCACTCAAAATCATGAGAACCGATAGTTTGCGTGGGTTGCCGTGGCTTGCATCGACGATTCGGCAATCTGAGAGCTGCAAGTCGAGATACTCTTCATATGCGGAAGTCCATATGGAGCGGACTTCCATATCGTGGGGATAATTATGTAGATACCGCTCGACCTCCGCCCCCGTACGCCGAACCCAGGTCTCCCGCGCAACTGATCCGTCATATAGCACTTCGGCTATCAGTGTCGAACGATCCACCATTCCCCCGCCGGGGATTTCTTCAGTTAGAAACGCCGTCGCAGGCGCCGGTCTTGTGTTATTTGATTTGGATATCATACTTACTCGATTTTATCCCTTCCAACCTCAAAGGTTTCGATTATGTGCACCACGGCA
>CAZEMW010000420.1:0-4220 GCA_964513105.1 uncultured Fibrobacterota bacterium | reverse complement strand
CGAATCAGTTTCGGTATTGTCGACGACCGTCAGTTCAAGTCTTCGCCCACCCAGGCTCTGGATGCCCCGGTCGGCCACGACAACTACGGTAATATGGAAAAAATCAAGGCCGATCGAGACTATGACGTGTCCCAGCTTGACAAACCAGGCCTGAAGCTTCTGGGCGACGATCAGATTGCGTTCCTCGAACAGTGGACGGCGGATTGGCGCGGGGCCGACATGAAAATGCTCCTCCACCAGTCACCGTTTTGTCAGTCGGCCAACTACGGCGGAGGAGACTGGCCGCCGGATCTGGATGCCAACGGATGGCCGCAATCCGCTCGCAACCGGGCGCTGCGAACCATTCGCAAGGGCTTTGTGGCAACGGCATCGGGCGATACCCACCTCGGGATGCTGATACAGCAGGGAGTGGAAGACTGGGGTGACGCGGCCTGGCAATTCGTGTGTCCGGCGGGAACGCCCGTCTCAAATCGATCATGGAACCCCGGCTACACCGGAGAAAACCATCAGTCCGGCATGCCCGCCTACACAGGTGACTATTACGATGCATTCGATAACAAAATGACCGTGCAGTCGGTGGCTAATCCGAACAGCCCCTTCTCGAGGGCGTACCGAACTCCGGACGGTTCACAGCTTGACGACCTCCAGAGCAAGGTTGCCGGGTATGGAATTGTGCGGTTCAGCAAGCCGGATCTAACGTACACCTTTGAGTGCTATCCGCTCTACGCAAATCTGGAATCGTCCTCCGGCGGGGAGCAATTCCCCGACTGGCCCGTCACGGTATCACTTGGGTCGAATTACGGAAAGGCGCCGTTCGGGTATCTTGAAGAAGTTAGTTTCGGCGACCGAACGGACCCCGCAGTGCAGCTCGTATCGGAATCCGGCGAGATAATCTACTCTCGGCGTGTTCGGGGAGATTTTTATGCGCCCCCGGTTTTCTCCGACGGTACGTATACTGTAAAATTCGGGGAGATCGGCGGAGAAGATATTCAAACCATCACCAATCTACGCCCCATACCACTCTCGGAAATAGGAAAAGAGGGCCTTCCGCCTTCTCCGGACCGGCTTCGGACGAATGCGACGGTGCTTATCCGTGGAAGCCGGGTGAACCTGTTGAGCGAATCCCCGACCGCCTCGGATCTTCGACTCTCGCTTTTTTCGTCCTCGGGACGGTTGATCAGACGCATTCGCATCTCGGATCTTCAGCCCGGCAGACACGTACACTCGTTTGACCTTAACCCGGAAGCCCCGGCATCCGGGGTTCTGGTATGGCAGGTACGGGTAACCGACATCCTGGGCCGCGGCAACGAATACCGCGGGTTTTCCACCAATGCCTATAAATAGCCAAAAGGAGATTTTATGATACTGAGAAGTGTAGCACTGGGTGTCTTGTTCGTGATATCGTCCTCATTCTCGGCACGCGGAGTATCTTCGGATACGCTTATCGTGGAGCGGCCGACACTCACCTGTGTCGGGTTTCATTGGGAAATCCTCGGTGATAGGAACAACAACGCAACCGCGACTGTCGAATACCGCATAGCGGGAGAAAACGACTGGCACCGAGGCCTGAACCTTATGCGGACGGCAACCGACGGATATCAGTTCCTTTCCGGGAGTATCTTCAACCTTTTGCCTTCGACCGAGTATGAAGCGAAACTGACGTTGGTTGACGAAAACGGAGTCGACGGTCCGGCTACGACGACCGTTACGTTCACGACCAGGGGCAAACCGGTACTTCCCGAGGGGGGAACCGCGTTTCACGTGTACCCGGAGGGATTTGCCGGCGCGAAACAGAATCCGCTGCTTCATGCGACCGACTGGCGCGAGGCTCTGCTCGATCCTGAAACAACTCCTCTCGGTCCAGGCGATCAGGTTCTTCTGCATGCCGGCGAATACACGCTTTCCCCCGATCTCTCGGCCGTGACCAGGCGGCCGGTGGAAGACATTCAGGTGAGCCCCGAACCGTCACTTCCCTCGGATCCGGTTGTCTGGCATGTCTACCACCCGTCGTATGACGGTCCCAAAGAGGAACCGGCCATACCGCTGTACAATTACGGGCCTCCTCAGATAATACGGGCCGCGTACAAACACGGGATGAAATCCGGGGATATCGTGATGTTCCACGAGGGGATCTACAAGGTGAATCGCAACAACTATCGGGACCGCATTTTCCAGGGTCCGGTGTGGGGAGTGTATCGGTTGTGGCACCAGAGTGAACAGGGCATTCCGCTCAAGATTATGGCGGCCGAGGGCGAAAATGTCGTCCTCGACGGAGACGGTTCGTATGCTCTGTTCGAGGTCACCGGCGCCGACCACATGTGGATCGACGGATTCACATTCAAAAACACACACTGTGCGATCGTTGCGGGACAGGAACCCCTGGGAACGTGTGACGGACTCACGGTTACCAACTGTACATTCGATAATGTTGAAATGCCGATATACTCCGACGGCGCTCTGGTCGATTGGCACCTGTCCGATAACACCGGTCTTGACTATGTCCACACCGGACCGTGGCATGAAGCGTTCGGATGCATTCCGGTGCGGGTTAACGGTACCGCCGAATCTCCGATAGTGTTTCGACCGGCCGGCGACGGAGACGTCACGATCGACGGCGGGAACAACTATGTGGTATTCGACGTGATGAATTCCAACCATGTCTGGTTCGACCAGTTACGAATTCAAAACACCGAATGTGCCTTTTTGCCGGGCTATTCTCCGTTTCAAATCGCTACCGACGGATTGACGATAACCAACTGCCGGGTTGAGGATGTCAGGATGGGAGTATATTGCGACG
This sequence comes from uncultured Fibrobacterota bacterium, assembly GCA_964513105.1. Classification (GTDB taxonomy): domain Bacteria; phylum Fibrobacterota; class Chitinivibrionia; order Chitinivibrionales; family CAYFVL01; genus CAYFVL01. The sequence goes on along the minus strand of CAZEMW010000420.1, from coordinate 1,423 downwards.
AGAGTACCGGGGAAGGGTGGTACATTGCCGACAACTACTTTACCGGCCGCAACACAAGAACGTTCATGAATGACCACACCGCACCATTTGGTATCGTTCCCTGCGGCCGTGGTCATGTGGTGACCAATAACCGGGTGGCCTGGTTTCAGGACGGTATCGATCTAGGGTGGTGGGACCGGGAAACGTCGTACGATGAAAATGATTTCACCGCCTCGGTCGACGTATGCCGGAATATCATATACGGCTGTGGTGACGACTTCCTCGAAATGGACGGTTCCTATTTCAATGGAAGAGCATTTGAAAACATGATGATTAACGGCGGGGCAAAATGCATATCCACTCAGGCGACACCGGCCGGACCGTACTACTTCATACGGAACATCGTTTACCGACGACGGTCCACCGCTACGTTCAAACTGCCGAGCAATATCATTGCGTATCACAATACTTTTGACAGTAATCTGGAAAACGTGGGCTCCTGTCGATATGCCAACAATCTTTTTGTCTATGCTCCGGGATGCGGAAAGAAAGGTGAAGAAACCTATGCGGTGAAAATATCCAACATCGACCGGGACCCGCGATTCTACAGTGATTACAACGGTATCCGATACATTGCCGACGAGATGTTCTTCAAGCCGTACTTGTTTGACGATCAGGAATACGCCACTCTTGAGGAATTTTCGGCGGCTACCGGATACGAAGAAAACAGTGTGACGGTACCGGGGTTCGCGGAGCTGTTCCAGAACGTACCGGAACCCACCAAGGATACGCTGTACGAGCCCGAAAATGTGGATTTCCGTCTTCGAGAGGGAGTCGTGGCAATCGATGCCGGGGTCGAGCTGCCCAATATCAACGAGGGCTATCGCGGCAGTGCCCCCGATCTCGGGGCGATAGAATACGGTGAGGGGGGCCCGCACTATGGGCCACGTCCCGAGAGCAGCTCAACCACACTGGATGATGGACCGACTGGACCGGATTCTCCCGAAGGGGTTTTCAGCAAGGGGATAACGGCCGGACTGCAAGCGGGTGCCGCGGAATAGTTGACCGGGGGGCTGGAAGAACGATTCCGCCGCCCGCGTTACAGTTGAAGGAGACGGTCACGCGCGTTTGTGACGACACGGTGCGAACCAGCCCTCTACATCCGTATGGTCTATCCCGCGGTTCGTGCGGTTCGTTCCGGCCGCATGTACTTAACGATGTCTCCTCAGCTCGGAGGGATACGGCTTAACCCGGGTTTCGCAGCCGAGAACGGCATTCTGCGCAGGCTATTGCACGATCTCAACGTATCCCGTCGGGCGGATAAGCCAATCTCGCACAATATCTTACGCATACTGCTCTCTCCCTCCCTCGACTCCGCTCGGGACGGCGCCTCGACTCCGCTCGGGACGGCGCCTCGACTCCGCTCGGGACAGCGCCTCGGCAC
>CAZEMW010000419.1:0-4222 GCA_964513105.1 uncultured Fibrobacterota bacterium | reverse complement strand
CGTACTACCTCCGTCGCGCATATGTTTATGCGCATCTATCAGGAAACGGGTAACGAGATCTGGATGAGCAAGGCCGATGAATTGTTTAAGTCGGTATTGACACTTCAGAATCCGGTCAACGGCGCGCTCAGTTCAGATTATGAGTTTCCGAATGACAAAATAAAGACTGCAACCTTCGATCCCCGGCTCAAACCCAAGTATCTGATCAACTACTCGTATCCGGCGGTATACCTCTATGAATATGTTGAAAACGGTGGACCAAGCGCCGTATCCGCCCCTGCGGCAAAGCATTTGCCGAAGAACAGACTGGCCGGCATTACGGTGCTTGGGGGAACACGATTGAGGATTGCGGTGCCCGAATCGGCTCCCGATCTACTTAGTGTGGATATTCTGGACCTCAAAGGCCGAACTATTCGCCGCATTGCCTACAACCGGGGCACCTCGAAACAGGCGGCTATCGTCTCCGAACTCCCGGCATCCGGTGTTTACCTGGTACGGATACGTTCGAAAATGCATACGGTTGTTGCCCGAACCGAGATAATCAAATAGATACTCCGGTTCACGACCCTTCATCCGGCCCTGAACCGGGGCATGCATAATTTCTGATCACGAGACGCTTCAGGATACGTCGGATCCGTCTGAGCACGATTACCCGTTTCGCAATAACATCTGCTCTGTGTCAACAGATACGGATTCCTATTGGGTGAAGATGATATGCCGCTCGGTATCGAGATCGGCAAAGTTCATGCACAGGCTCAAGCAGGACAATACAATGTCAAAACAATTTCCGGAATGGAGAAAAGGATGCATCCAGGCTGCAGAAGCACGCTCTTACTGGCGTCGGTGATGACGGCAGTGCTTACCGCCCAGGACTGGCCAAGCTGGTCGGGACCGTACGCCAACATGATTGTCGACCAATCCGCGAACACCAAATTGACCGACGCCCCGAATGAAATAAGTAAACTCTGGAAAAGTGAGCAGTTCATTCTGAATGGACGTGGACCGGCCGCTCGATACGGCTGTTGCGCCGGTGACGGCCTTTGTGCCACCCCAAGCGGCGGGGCGGGTAGCCCAATTTACTACGACGGCAAAGTATACCTTTACTATTTTCAACCTTCCGGCCCTTACTATGACACCGAGAAGGTCGACTATGTTCGCGCGAATTGTGATACATCGGAAATCCTGTATGATCCCTGGATCGACTACTGGAAGCTTGACGGCGACGATGTTTTTCTTTGTCTCGATGCGTACACAGGTAAGACGATCTGGAAAACCGTTCTGACCGGTAAGGCCGGCTATTGTCCAATAGATTTTGCCAAAAACGGTTGTGGGGCATACAACATCACCGCAATGGATGGGAAGGTATTCGCCACTAATAACATCGGACGCGTATACGGCCTCGATGCGGCCTGTGGTGAAGTTCTGTGGGAAAATCACGTGGGCAGCAACTATATGGAACTGAAACGAATGGAGAAGGCGGCTCAGGATAACATGAGTTTTTCTCTATGCGGAGCCCTGTACGGACGAGGATCCGGTTTCATCGAGCACTATCGTGCGGGAGTAATCGTTACGCATGGAGGAGGATCCCAGATGGTCGCATACGATGCGGCAACGGGCGATTTACTCTGGCGAAAGTACAACGCAATCGGAGGAAACGCACATCCCTCGAAGTATTACGAAGACGGTAAGGAGTATCTGGTCTGTGCCAACGAGGGGAAGGGCGAAGACGGTCAGTTGCGTATGATCGAGCCGCTCTCCGGAGAAGAACTGTGGACACTGTCCGGCGTCGAGGGAAATTACCATTCGATTCTTGTATATGAAGATACGGTTTTCTGTTTTGTCGAATCGGATGCGGCCGGTAAGTGGACCGATGGGCGTCAAGGTGCCTTTCAAATCAGCACTTCAGGTGCGGACCTGCTGTGGAAACTACCGGAAAGAAACCGAAACTCCATATGCGGCTATGCATATCACAAGGGAGATTTGTTTGTTCGCAAGAAGCAGACGAACGAGGAAAAGACGGCAGGCGACGCGGACCCTACCGGAGTGGTTGACGATACTACCCGGGGTATTTGGATTATTAAGCAGGCCACAGGCGAAATCGTGAATAAGGTGTTTGCGTCGGCTTTGGGCTCCATTCAGGGAACCGGCGTTACGTTGATAGCCGACGATAAACTCTTTTTTGAAATCGACGGCAATCACGGTGGGAACTCGGAATACTTGATTTTTTCTATCGACCAGGCAGACCTCACCCGCATAGGGAGCATGCCGCCCCCGAACACCAGCGTATACGAACGAACCATGACCGCTCCCATCGTTCGTGGCCGAATGTATCGTCGAGAGTATACAGGAATATGTGCCTACGACTTGCGTAGGCCCTCGGATGTCCCTTCCGCTACTCTTACACATCCGGCGGACGGTGCAACGATCTCCAATACCGCCTCGAAAACCCTGCGGGCGACAGCCTCCGATGCCGCGGGCATTGACAAAGTAGTTTTTTATGTCAATGGTGAAAACGTTGGTGAAGACAACAGTGCTCCGTATGAAACCACTTGGGAGAATCACGTACCGGGAGAGTATTTTGCCTATGCCGTTGCATACAATACCAAAGGCTACGACAACGGCTCCCAGCCGGTTACGGTGACACTTGCGGCGGATAACTGTGAATCGGTGCCGCGGGCGGTCACGGCGAAATACCCTGACAACGGAACGGAGGTACAACGAACGCGAACCCCCGTTCTTCAATGGTCCTGGGCGGGCGAGATGCGCAACGTTCCTACAGAATACGAGCTTTTCTTCGGTGAGGACGGTCAGGATATGGAGAAGATCGCCGACTTGAACGGTTTCGCAGACTCCTCTTTTTCCATACCCACTCCCCTTGCAATAGGAAAGACGTACCACTGGCGGGTCGACGCTTTAAATCAGTGCGGAGCGTCACCCGGGGAGACTAGCTCATTTACGCTCAGGGAACCCGAAGGTTTCCGGTTCCTGCGAATGCACGTGTTTAAAAGCGGTGGCCTCGGCTTCCGCATCTATTCCGCCCAGTGGCTGACAAACGGCGAAGAACTTGTTCCTCTCCTCGCCTCCAACGGCGAGCAAGGTCTGGAACTGTCGGCGACTCAGAATCACGAGAGGGCCTACTACGCGTACGACGGAGACGAATCAACTGAATGGGGAAGCAGCGAGGAGGCCTCAAACACGATCGATTTCGGCGTGTCGGCGGAACTCAATCCTGATCAGATCAGCCTGAAAGCCGGCGGCGGGTCGCGAGCACCGGATTCATTGCGATTTGAGGGTTCCTACTTCGGCGACGACTGGTACTCCATCGGCGTAATCACCGATTTTCCCGAAGACAACCTGACCGTCGATCTCGAAGAACCACGCTTGATCGTTCCTGCGACCGAAACCACTCTTCCCAGGAGAACGTTAGCGTTGAATCCACCGCGGATTTTCACCGCGGGCGGCCGCATCAACCTTCAGATACCCCAAATTGAGGGGATCGGTAAATGCACGGTCCGAGTCTTTGATGCATTCGGCAGAACGATATTCGCCCGAGCTTTTCATGAGAATGACGGAATCGCCACAGATGTACTCCCGAACGGCATCTATCTGGTACAAATCGTGGATGCCGCCGGTACGGTGGGTCGAAAGCAAGTTTGCCTGTACCGATAATCCGTTTCGGCGGCCGGGGCAGTTCCCGGTCGCCGAAAACGCCTCCAACCGGCACGCACTTCCGGATTACCGAAAGCCCTTCACGCTGCGATCCTTTTTTCACTCGAAAACTTACCATAAGCTTTCCCTCGAGTTTTCTTTGCTGAAGCTCTCGATGTTAACCACCGCTTCGTATCCGGGATCTCCGGGTCGATGCAGCCACCGACGGTGCATCCAGACCCACTGGTCCGGATACTGCCTGATTCTTGATGATATGGCCGCATTCACCTTGCCAATATTGATCGCCAAATCACGATCGAAATCACCGGTATCTTCACGCTCAATCGGTCCGTCGACGAAAATGCGATGCGTATTATCTTTCATACGCGCGGACGTGATAACCACCACGGGAAGGTCAAGCCGCATGGCCAGCCGCATGGGAGCCGAAGGCGTATAGGCGAGGTCACCCAGAAAGTGAGCGAAAACCCCTTCCAGATTGGTGTCCTGGTCGATCAGTGCGCCAAACGCCCGGCCTTCCTTGAGATATTTGATAATCTCACGAGCACTTCCGGTC
>CAZEMW010000418.1:0-4244 GCA_964513105.1 uncultured Fibrobacterota bacterium | reverse complement strand
GTGTTGTTGTCTGCGTCGGACATGCTTCATTCCCGCACCAGGTCCCGCGCAGACCGCTCTGCGAGGGTCTGTGTCCTGTGTACGTTCGCATTCCGCCTGTTGAGCTGATTTCCATACTACAATCCCCGGATCCACACTGCCCGTGTCGACACCAGTCCCTGTAGGATATATCGACCGTATGCAAAAGCCACTTGAGAGAAAAATTCGCCAGAATCCGGCTGGGTGGAATTCCAGGATCTCACAGATATCCTCCTCGCCTGCGTTGTTGCATCACTCGACACATAATCGCCCCCGGAAGTCAGGGGTCGAAACGACAGGCGATTTTGCTCCCTGTTTTCGCTTCCGGTCCACTTCTTCCGAGACATACCCCCGCCGTGGACGGAGGTCATTCTCTCTGGTCCGGATCATCTGCCGAATAGCGCGTGCACAAAACTATTTTACGTACCTGCAAACGGAGAGTTTGCATGCATCTTGTAACCAAATTAAGGAGCGGACACTATGAGCAACGCAACAGAGAAGTCGGAACGGATGGAGTTCCAAACTGAGGCAAAGCAACTACTTAATCTGGTCATCCATTCTCTGTACACGCACAAAGACGTCTTTCTGCGTGAGCTGATTTCAAACGCATCGGATGCACTCGACAAGCTTCGATTCGAATCACTGACCAATGATCGGATCAAGGTAGATGAAAACGATCTGGCAATCCGCATCAAGCCCGACACAAACGCAAAGACGATCACGATATCGGATAATGGTATCGGGATGAATCGTCAGGAGGTAATTGAGAACATCGGGACGATCGCTCGAAGCGGATCGAAAGCTTTTCTCGAGAAGCTCACGGGTGATCAGAAAGCCGACTCCAATCTTATTGGTCAGTTTGGAGTGGGATTCTATTCCGTTTTCATGGTTGCCTCTTCGGTGAAGGTCGTAACGAAACGCGCAGGGACCGACGACCCGGCTGTTGCCTGGGAATCGAAAGGGGAGAATGAATTTTCCATCTCCGAAGCCGAGAAGGAAACGAACGGAACAGACATTATAGTCTACCTCAACGACAATGAGACGACCTACACCGAAAGTTGGCAGCTTCGGTCACTCATAAAGAAGTATTCGGATTTTATCGCGTTCCCGATCTACCTGCCCGACGACAAAGGCAAGGAAGAGGTCGTTAACCAGACCAAGCCAATCTGGATGCGAAGTCCCTCGGAGGTGACCGACGAGCACTACGAGGAGTTCTACAAACATGCCCTCGGCGGCTTTGAATCTCCTCTGGCAACGATGCACCGCAAGGCCGAAGGGATTATGGAGTATGCCTCGCTGCTGTTTATCCCCGAAAAGATATCTCCTTTTGAAATCTATAATTACGACCGAAAACATGGTGTGAAGTTGTATGTCAAACGGGTGTTCATAACCGATGACTGCAAGGAGCTTCTTCCGGAGTACCTTCGGTTCGTGAAAGGCGTGGTCGATTCCGAAGACCTCCCGCTCAACGTCTCCCGCGAAACGCTTCAGCACAACCCGATGATCGCAAAAATCAAAAAAGCGCTGGTCGGTCGTATCCTGGGGCAACTCAAGGAGATGAGTGAAAAAGAACCAGACAAATTCAAGACGTTCTGGAAGTCATTCGGACCGATCCTCAAAGAAGGGCTCCACTCCGATCCCGAGAATAAAGAAAAACTTCTTGAACTTGTTCGCTTTCAATCTTCTATGGGCGAATCGGAGGATGATCTGATTTCGCTCAAGCAGTATGTGGATCGCATGCGAGAGGAACAGAAAGATATCTACTACATCACGGGAGACAGCCGTAACATAGTAGAGAAGAGCCCTCATCTTGAGATCTTCCGTGAGAAGGGCGTCGAAGTCCTTTATCTGGTCGATCCGATCGACGAGTTCGTTGTGCCGGCGATCTACAACTATGACGGCAAGCAGCTCAAGTCGGTCACGAAAGGTGACCTTGATCTTGGCGAACTGAGCAAGGAAGAGAAAAAGGAACAGGAAAAAACCGCCTCCAAATTCAAGAAACTCACCGAGCGCATCAAGAACATTCTGAGCGACGAGGTGAAGGAAGTGCGCATTACCTCCCGTCTCAAGGACAGCCCGAGCTGTCTGGTCGCCGACGAGCAGGATATGGGTGCGCACATGGAGCGGCTGATGAAAGCGATGGGTCAGGAAGTCTCGACTACGAAACGAATCCTTGAGCTGAACGGTTCTCATCCGATCGTTCAAAATCTAAACGCTCTGTACGAGAAAGACGCGAAGGACAGTCGACTCGAAGAATGGTCGAAGCTTCTTTTTGAGCAGGCACTTATCGCCGAAGGTCAGATGGTTAAAGATCCTTTGGCGTTCACGAAAAAAATCAGCGAACTCCTCGCCGAGGTGACCGGTCGCGTCATGGAGAGCAAGTAACGAGGTATGTAATGGGTCCTATTGCTTTTCTGACCGATTTTGGGACCGACGACTGGTTTGTCGGGGCAATGAAAGGTGTCGCACTTGGCATTGCTCCTAAGGCACAAGTAGTTGATATTACGCATCATGTGGAGCCGGGCGATATTCGCTCGGCTTCCTTTGTTTTAAAATCATGTCATAGATTTTTCCCCGCGGAAACCGTTTTCGTGGTTGTGGTTGATCCCGGAGTCGGCGGGAATCGTCGGGTACTCGCTGTTCGGGCGGACAACCGCTACTATGTGGGACCGGATAACGGGGTTCTATCTCAGGCACTCGAAGACGCAGAGGACGTTTCAGTCTGGAACATCACCAATGATCAGTTTTACCGCCGGCCCCTCAGCGCAACGTTCCATGGTCGGGATATTTTCACACCCGTTGGTGCCCATCTTGCCGCCGGGGCCTCCGTGGAAGCGATGGGCTCGGCATGTGATGACTATATCCGGATACCATTGCCGGATCCAATTAACGAAAATGGCAATATTTCCGGTCAAATCATATACATAGACCATTTCGGAAACGCCTTTACCAACATTACCTCAGACTATCTGAAACGCGGGAGAGCGCGATCGATGTACCTGCCGAAAAACGACCAGGAATTGCCCCTGGGCAAATTCTACACCGAGGTGGATGATTATGAGTCGCTTTGTCTGATCAATTCCGAAGGATACCTTGAAGTCGCTGTCAACAAAGGAAATGCCGCAAAAAAAATTGGCATCGAGATCGGTGATCCAGTTGTCTTGCGAAGCTGAATGCCCAATTCAGCCCAAGTTTCGCAGTAGGAGGCGAGCGGTATGCGTAAAATATTGTGCGAGTTTGACTTACAAAAAGCGAAGGGATATCCGGTTCGATACATTGAGTCCCGCCCGGCGTGATAAGTTAAGATCGTGCAGTATCTTACGCAGAATGCCGTGAGTCGGCTGCGGAACTTGGGTTAGCCTCAACCAAAGCCTGTTTGAGATTACCTCGCCGAAAAATAGATGGGCCTTACCCACGATTTTCTTATCCTCAAGTGGTGCCGCAGTTTCGTTGCGAACTTCCAGTAGTAGAATAATGAAAACTGCCGGCAAAGCGGTCTGAGGGGCGTAAATTTCAAAGGTGTTCGATTTCGGCTCGCCACGAAAAAATCAGGTGGCCGAACGGCATTGTCATGGGAAAGGAACAAAAATGCAAAAGCCTATTTTCTGTTGCTCGCTGCTTTTCACACTTCTGGTGGGACCGGCATACCGGATTTTCGCCGAAGAGCCGACCGGTCCTATCGAACCGTTGCCTGAGAATGCGATATCGCCCGATGCGTCGTGGCCCTCACCACTCGGTCCTGATTACACGCGTGCGGCTTCACCGGGCGAATTTGATTTTGTAGCCAGTTTTCGATCGGCGCGGGCAGTTTGGAAAAGCGAAAAACTGCCCGACGCTCGGGCTTCATCGGTTACGGGAAATGCCGATACTGAAGACTTCAGCGGCGGCTACTCCAGTCCGGTCTATGCCGATGGAAAGGTGTATCTCTATTATTACCTGCCCGGCGGCACGGTGAGGGACAAGGACTTGTACGAGCAGACAGGGTTTGAGAATAAATGGCTGATTAACGCCGATGATATCGTCATTTGCATTGACGCCCAGACTGGGAAAACTCTATGGAAAAAGGTCTATGAAGAGGCCGGGATCAACTGGAACGGTTTTACCAAAAGTGGTCCCGGTCAGAGCCCCGTGGTAAAAAACAACAAGGTATATGCTGTAGGATCCGCGGGCAAAGTCTACTGCCTGAATGCCGACGACGGCGAGGAAGTATGGGTATCGAACATGGG
>CAZEMW010000417.1:0-4245 GCA_964513105.1 uncultured Fibrobacterota bacterium | reverse complement strand
AAGATCAAAGGTCAAAGGTCAAAGGTCAAAGGTCAAAAATCAAAGGTCAAAGGTCAAAAATCAAAGGTCAAAGATCAAAAATCAATGGTCAAACTGCGAGTTCAGGTGACGGTGTGATGAGAGAAATGATAGAAAAGGGATTTTGTTATGGCTTTCTTGAGAACGGTTCCCGGTGAATAGCCTGCGGGAATCGGTCTCTATTGATGTAACACGCGAAACCGGAAATTCGGTTACTTTCATCGGGACAAAATTGGGAATAGCATCATCAACCGCGTTTTTCCCGGAGTAACAAAGGTACGGGGCCGATCTTACAATTCGTAGCCACCGGGAATCCCTGAAATGAACGCCGCATCCCGATTACACCCGGGAAAGTGCCCGTTTCAGGAACAAAGGTCACGGGTTCACCTCGACACGGCTCACCATTCATCCTCTTCTCGCAGCCCGGAGGCATCTTCCTCAATACGCTCTTTCATCTCTTCTTCACGGGCATCCTGCTCCAGTCGCTCCATCATCTCGCGCTGCTCTTCCCGTCGACGCTCCTCTTCGGGGTCAATTGCCTCTTCCGAGATGTCGTTCGAATCCTCCGCAGTTTCTTCCGCACTCTCATCGGTTTGCGCCGTTGCGTCGTCTTCCGACTTCACCTCTTCTTTTTCTCCGGCGTCGCCACCTGTCTTTTCGGCTTTCTTTTCCAGCTTCTTCTTCCGACGCTCGGCCAACCGCTCGTTCTGAAGTTCCTCTATCGCTTTTTTAGTGGCAGCAAGCTTTGGAGCGGCGGCTTCGGTGCACGCTTCCGAGTCGGGATACTTATCACAGAGTTTCTCGTAGAGCTTTCGTCCGGCGACATCGTAGTTCAGCACATTGTCGCACAACCAGGCCGCCGCATACAGGCTTTTTGGCGCATACTCGGAGTCGGGATAGTTCAGAGCGACTTTCTGGTACGCCACATAGGCACCTTTCGGATCATCGTCGACAAAGTAGAGCCGCTCCGCGCTCCTGAATGCCTGAAAGGCCGAATCTTCCATTGTCTCGATCGTAACCGGTACTTCCATGTCTTTCTGCGATCGTTTCGCATAGAGGGTTCCGGGATACTTCTCTATGAGTGCCTCGTACAAGCTGTCCGAACGTGTGGTATCGGCCTTGACATATCGTTCAATCCATGCGCGGGCATAGAGTGCTTTCATTGTTTCTTCGGGATCGGCGGTGGTGTCCGAATTGATTGCAGCAAACCAGTTCAACGCCGAGTCGGGTTCATCCAGCCTAAGCCAGAACACCTCCCCCAGTTTGTATCGGGCGGCGTTCAGAGATGAGTCCCGATCGAGGGTATCCGTCGAGTCGGAAACTATCGTCGTATCGTCGGTCATGGCCAGGGACTCGACCGAGTCACGCAACGCCGGAAGCTTTTTCAAGGCATCGAGACGCTGCTGTGCATCGGCCCGCATTTCCCCTTCGGATAAGAGATTGTACGCTTCCTGATAGCATTCCTGCGCTTTCTCGAAATCGGCATTGGTATGCTGGTGAATGAGCCCGAGACGATACCATGCCTTCCCTCTGACTTCCTCCGGACCGGTTCCGGCGGTAATGATCTCAAACTCTTCGACAGCGTCTTTCGTTTTGCCGGATTGAATCAGAGCCAGCCCTTTTCTGAGACGAATTTCGGGGAAATACTTTACGTTTGCCTTCTCCCGAAGCACCCGGTCGGCAATAGTGATGACCTTTTCGAAATCCCCAAGCTCAAGGTGGCAATCCATCTGGAGAGAGGCGGTTCGATAGGCCAGATGAGGGTAATCGGCCGGATTAGGAGCGTCCTTAAGAATATCGAGCGCGGAACGATACTGTCGAAGGTCGTAATAGAGTCCGGCGATTTCGGCTATGATTTCCAGTCGACGCTGCGGATTGGTAACCGAGGAGAGGGTCTCGCTCAGAAGCTGAATGGCCCGGGATTTACCCTCCTGGCGAATCGCCAGTTGTGCTTTCAGCAGCGTTATTTCTTCGTTGTCGTTCAACTCCGGATAATTGGCCAGGATGTACTCGAACGTCTCTTCGGCCTTGGCAAGATTCTCGTCTTCAAGATACGCTTTCCCCAGGAAAAGAAAGGATTCCGGAATGTAGGGCGATTCGGGGAATTCCCGCTGAAGTCTTCTCATGCGATGAATGGCGCCGGTGTAGTCGCCTTTATAGTACCCTGCCTTACCCATCAGAAAAATGGCGTCATCATGCCACTTTTTGCTTTGAGGGTAGACATCGAGCAGCTTTTTTGACTTCTCCACCGTGCGATCGTAGTTTGAGATCACGCCGCCGGGCAGGTCCGCGGAAGTATCGGGATTGGTTTTTGTGAATCGTCGATGTTCCCGTCGTGCCGCCTTGTATGCCGTCTTCGCATTGTAGAACGTGTTGAGGTACGGACACTGGACCATAAAAAGGGTCATCATCGCGAGAATAACTGGGAAAAGGCGTTTTCCCGCTTTTTTTCCGGAATTCGGCTGTGCCATAGGTATGCTTGTGCCCCATTTGCCGCCCGTATGACGACGCTGTTTGATTTCAAACGAAGAAAATAAATCCCGTGCGGAGCTATTTCCGGGTATTCATTGGGCTCGGCCGGGTCAGAAGATATTTTTACCTGTGACCTCGTCGTACTCCGCTGTAGTTCGACAGATTCGCAGTCTCTCCGGAGATCGCACTGTACCGAATCGGGCCATGATCCCGCGGATCGGAGGAGAATCGAAGTCTGCGACGGAATCCATAGTTCTTAAAACGAACAGTATACCTGATTATAGATGAAAAACATCGTTAAGATTACTTTGTTTGTCCCGCTGATATTGTCTGCTCCGACTGCGGCAGACAGCCTGGATACCGCTGCTCCGGACTCCCTTTCCGAAATCATCTCTTCGGACGGCACCGGCACGCCCCCCTCGATGCCGTCATCAGACAGTGTCGACACTCCGGAAGTCTCAACGGATACGACTACCTCAGCTCCGGGCGATTCCGCAATATCGCAGTCCGCGACTGATTCCACGGCCGATTCACTCGCGGCTTCGGCTCTTCGTGATTCGTTGCTTGCCATTCGAGCCCTCGATCGTGAGGTACTCATTCAGTATCCCCGCGGGAGTGATTCATTATATTCCGGCGACACGCTGTATCCCTTTCAACTGTATTCTTCAGACGCTTCCGGGGTGGCGGAACTTCTCAGGTTTCATCCGCTATACTCCTACGTGCCGTTCACTCTTACCTCACAGTTGAATCGCTATTTACCCAATGGTTTCTCCGGACCGCACCCCTCACTCGTTCCCCGGCACGGCACCATTCCGGATTTTGCCGGATACGGCCGGGGCACCGACGCGCTGTCGGTGGTCGACGCCCGTGAGTTCTATGTCCGTCCGATGGGAGAACTGGTCTACCGTCCGCAACCGGTTGATCTGATTGCCCCGGAAACGATGATTCTGTTCGAAGGGGGTCAGGGGTCGGTATTCGGGGAAAAACTGCTGAATCTTCGATTTGCTCGACCAATCACCGAAAACGCGGATATCGGGGTGTTTACGAATCATCGTACACTCGACCGAAGGAATTTCAGCCACTCTCGTGGTAATATATATGGAACGTATCGGGACATATACCAGTCGCTGGGAATCGACACCTCTCTGGTATCAAGTGAGGGCGTCAATCCGCTTACGGAAGAACACATCTCGGGGCTGCGTACCGTCTGGCGCCCCGAGGGCACGGCTCGGTATCGGTTCTCGTACCAGTATGCGGATCTTCGCAACGATATTGCGGCGGAATTCCCCGAAGCAGAGGCGCAGGATGCGGGATCCCAGTTCGCTCCCGGTTGGTTGGAGCTTTCGCAGTACGAACACCAGATCGCGGCCGGCGTTTCGGGCTTGCAGGCGGCCGGACTCCATTTTGACGCCGACATCCGGCTCGAGAGCGAAAACAGTACCCTGGAACCAATCACGGCTCCTGAAACGTTCGAAAAACTCGGAGGCGACCGGAACGAACTGAGGGTCGGCCTACGGCCGTCACTCCCCACAAAATTCGGTATGTTCTCTCTGCAGATGAACACCCGAAACCAACGGGTGAAGCGGTATGATCGATCCCGATGGGATCTGGGGCGATATGGGGTGGAGGGAGGCTACGAAGCAGACGGACGACTGGGATTTATGACCGGGACCGCCTCGGCTCGAGCGGGATATGTCGGGGTGAGCCTCGAAGACAGTCTGGAGAGCGCGATTACCTGGCGCACCGAATTCAGCT
>CAZEMW010000416.1:0-4247 GCA_964513105.1 uncultured Fibrobacterota bacterium | reverse complement strand
TGGCCGTTGAGTTCGAATGTCACCAGGCGGGTGCCGTCGTCGTGGGGCTCACCGATCGAGAGGAACTTAATGATCAGCGTTTTCCCTTTTTCGATATCGACAGCGATTTCTTCACCCGGCTGCAGTCCGTAAAGAAATGTCGGGGTCGGCAGTATGCTGGTATCGACATGGGCCACGAGGTGAGCGGCGAAATCCTTGAATACCTGAGGGTAGAGCAGGTAGCTTAAGAGCTCACGATGTGACGGTTTACGCTTGAGGAGCACCGCGGCCTCACGTTCTCCCGCCTCAAAATCGGCAGGCGCGAGACCGGCCCCGGGACGCTCGCGCAACGGTTCCTTGCCGCGCAGTACCGCCCGTTCGACTTCGGGAGGGAAACCGCCCATCGGCCGCCCCATCCTGCCCCCGACCAGATCGACCACCGAGGCCGGGAACGCCAACTCGCGGTCGGGATCAATCACATCCTGAGGCGTAAGGTCGTTTGCCACCATGAAAAGTGCCATGTCTCCCACCGCCTTGGAGGTGGGGGTGACCTTGACAATATCACCAAACAATTCGTTCACCTGAGCATACGTTTCGCACACTCGCGGCCATTGGTCGCTCAGGCCGAGCGCGCGGGCCTGCTGGTAGAGGTTGGTGTACTGACCGCCGGGCATTTCGTGTCGGTAGAGGTCTGCGCCCGCGGGAAGTACCGGTGAATGGAACGGCACGTAGTAGTCACGAACCGACCGCCAATAATTGGCTATCGCGTCGAGATCGGCGGAGTCGAGGCCGGTGGCCCGATCGCTGAACCGCAGAGCCTCGGAAATGGTATTGAGGTTGGGGTGCGAAGTGCCCCCGGACATCGGCGCCATCGCGGCATCGGTGATGTCGAGGCCGACCTCGGCGGCATTCAGAATCGCGGCGCCTTGAATACCGGCGGTGTCGTGGCTATGGAAATGGATCGGCAGGCCCACCGTTTCTCTGAGCGCCTTGACAAGGATGCGCGCGGCCGCGGGTTTGCACAAGCCCGCCATATCCTTGACGGCAATGATATGAGCCCCCGCTTTCTCGAGTTGGCGAGCCATGTCCAGGTAGTACTTGAGGGTGTATTTTGTGCGGGATGGATCGAGGATGTCGCCGCTGTAGCAAATAGCGGCTTCACAGACCGCACCGGCCTCATTCACCGCATCCATGGCAACCCGCATATTTGGCACCCAGTTGAGGGCATCGAACACGCGAAACACATCGATGCCGGCGTCGGCCGCTTCTTTCACAAATTCCTGAACGATGTTGTCCGGGTAGTTGGTGTAGCCCACCGCGTTTGAGGCGCGAAGTAACATCTGAAGCAGGATATTGGGTACTCGCTCCCGGAAGCCCGTAAGGCGTTGCCAGGGGTCCTCTTTGAGAAATCGCATGCTGGTGTCGAATGTCGCACCGCCCCACATTTCCAGGGAGAACAGTTGCGGGCACCGGTGGGCGTAGGCCTCGGCAGGCGCCAGCAAATCGTAGCTGCGCATCCGGGTGGCGAACAGCGACTGGTGAGCGTCGCGGAAGCTGACGTCGGCGAACAACAGTGGTTTATGCTCTCGGATAAACCTGGCGAATTTTTCCGGTCCCAGCTCCAGCAGTTTTTGACGCATACCGGCGGGAGGCTCCGCGTTTTCGTTGTAGTCGGGCAGCGGTACCGGTTCGCGCCGAACCGCGACCGGGCGGTCTTTGACCAGTTCGTTGCCGTTGACGATTACATTGCCTATGAAGCTGAGTAGTTTGGTGGCTCGGTCTTTCCGTTCGGGAAATTCGAACAGCTCCGGCGTCTGATCGATGAATCGGGTGGTACAGCTTCCGTCAAGAAAAGTCGGGTGCTGTATGAGTTTCAGCAGAAAAGGAATGTTGGTCTTGACACCGCGGATTCGAAACTCGTTGAGGCAGCGTTCCATTCGACGGGCGGCATCGATATAACGATGGCCGCGAGCGGTGACTTTGACCAGCATTGAATCGTAGAAAGGGCTGACCACTGCGCCGGAAAATACGGTCCCGGCATCGAGACGGATGCCCATCCCGCCGGCGCTTCGGTAATGCTCGACTTTGCCGTAGTCGGGCATGAACGCATTGGTCGGATCTTCGGTGGTGACCCGGCACTGAATTGCGGAACCGTGGGTTTTAATGACTTCCTGATTGGGAAGATCAATTTCGGAGTCTTCGAGCCGTGAGCCCTGCGCGATGAGAATCTGTGCCTTGACAATGTCTATTCCGGTGACCTCTTCGGTTACCGTGTGTTCTACCTGAATTCGCGGGTTGACTTCAATAAAGAAAAACTCCTCGGTATCGGCATCGACCAGAAATTCCACCGTCCCGGCGCAGGAGTAGCCGACCTGTGAGCCGATTTTCAGTGCCGCTTTGCATAACTCTTCACGTACCGACGAGGTCAGATTGGGAGCGGGAGCGATTTCGACTACCTTCTGATGCCGCCGTTGGACCGAACAGTCACGCTCGTACAGATGTCGCAGGTTCCCGTGAGTGTCTCCCAGCAACTGGACCTCGATATGGCGAGCCTTCTCGACAAACTTTTCAACAAAGATCTCATCGCTGCCGAAAGCCAGCAGTGACTCCCGTTGCGCCTGTTCGAATTCGGAGACGAATGAATCGGCCTCACGCACCACGCGCATTCCACGACCGCCGCCGCCGTGGCTTGCCTTGATTATCACCGGGAAGCCCAGCGATTCGGCAACCGCCAACCCCTCTTCGGCCGAAGCAAGCGCTCCTTCGCTGCCGGACAGGATCGGCACGCCGGCTTTGACGGCCAAATCGCGTGCGGAGGTTTTATCTCCGAGTGCTTGAAGGACCTCTACTGAGGGCCCCACGAACGTAATGCCCGCCTCGGCCAGTGCCCGGGCAAAGGCCGGTCGCTCGCTAAGAAAACCATAGCCGGGGTGGACCGCGTCTACTCCGTGTTGCTTACAGATATGCACAATGCCCGGAATATCGAGGTAGCTTTTAATCGGCTCGCCCGGTGATCCTATCTCGTAGGCCTCGTCGGCCTTAAAACGGTGAAGGGCGTAGCGGTCTTCGTGGGGGTAGATTGCCACCGTTCGAATTCCCAGTTCATGTGCGCTGCGGCACACACGGATCGCGATCTCACTGCGGTTGGCAACCAGCAGCTTCGTGAACTCAGCCATATCATCTCCTTATTTAAGCGATAAAGCGGGGAGGCGCAAACCTCATGTTCAGCAGGCGACTAGCGGCGTTTTGTGTAAGCTGTTCGGTATTCGGATCTTACACAAAAATCAGTCCCGGAGCCGGATGCCCAACCACGCGTCATCGGTAGTGTACCGTGTTCTGGAGAAAAAAAAATATATATAATAATATGTATGGTCTGATGGGCTGAAGTCAATGGTTGGGGTCGTGCACAGGTCGGGTGTTTGGATACCTGCTCTGTCTATAATTATGCAGCGGAGCCTATTTCGTCTGTTTCACTCCGTCCCGCACGGTGTTCACGCGAACGGGGTTGGGAGTAATTTGTTATTTTTTTGAAAAACCACCCGGCATTTCGGCTCCGCTCGATGACCGGGGGTATTCGATGCTGAGAGAGGCACCTGCCGGCCCTCTTACTCTGCCGGATGACCGTGGGAATTCGATTTGAAACGGCATATCCACGACTATTTCAGAAAACCAATCAAGAGGAGTATCGGCCATGAAGATCGCCTTGGTAATCGTTGGGAGTGTTTTCGTTCTCGGCCTTATCGGGTTCGGGTTCGCTTCGATGGGTCTGAGAGAAATCAAGGAAATGGTCGTCAACGATGTTGACCTTTCGCAAGTTCCCGACGGTGTCTACAGCGGGAAGTTCCACAAGGCGCGTTGGACATACGAGGTTGAAGTCGAGGTGAGGGACCAAAGAATCATCTCTATCAGGAGCATTCGTGCACCGGACAAGCATCGCGAGAAACTCGCTGAGGATGCGTTCGAGGCCATGAAGGCAAAGCAGTCGGTACAGGTCGACGTCATTTCCGGGGCGACCGTCGACACGAAAGCGATCCAGAAGGCGGTCGAAAACGCCCTGGCGGGTGCTGTGCAATGACGGTGGCCCGTTGATGTAGGCGCCTGAGGATCAAGCGAAACAACCGATACCTTTTTGAGAGTTCAATTATGAAACCTGATTATACCTCGCATTGCTACCGGCAAAGGAGCTTTCCACAGTAGGTTCAGATTCTCAGAACTTGAACTTTATACCGAAACGAACGCCGACTGCCGTAAGTGAAATCTTCGGGCTT
>CAZEMW010000415.1:1752-4249 GCA_964513105.1 uncultured Fibrobacterota bacterium | reverse complement strand
TTCCGCCCAGAACGGCTTGGGACAACGAAGCCAGGCGCTTTCGCAGCCGGTCGACGCGCCGAATGGGGTTTTCGGACAGGCACTATCTTACTAATACCGCATTTCTATAGTATACGCCCAAAAAAAGGTGCTGTCAAACGCATAAATGCCCGGAATCGGCATTCAATTCACCTATCTGAACGTATCGGAGGGTGACGTGATGCATTTTTCGCTATCGATTATCTCAACTCGGGTCCGAATAAGAACCGGTATCGACCGCCAATGAGGCAAGCAATTCCATCGTCGCCCCGAGAATCTGATCTTTCGGGACCTTTTTCACTTCTTTGCTCGACCGCGCTTTCAGCTCCACAATCCCCTCTTTCAGCCCTCTTCCGCCCACCACGATTCGAACCGGAATGCCGATCAGGTCGACATCTTTGAATTTCACTCCGGGACGTTCATCCCGGTCGTCGAGCACCACATCAACCGTTTCGGCGAGTAGTCCTTCATGAATCGAATGCGCCACCGAAGAGACTTCCGAGTCGTTTGGATCCAGACAAACCACCGCAACTTCAAACGGTGCAATCGATACCGGCCAAACGATACCGTCCTTGTCGTAATTCTGCTCAATCGCCGCGGCCGCCGTTCGACCCACACCAATGCCGTAGCAGCCCATGGTGACCGGATACTTTTCTCCCTTGTCGTCAAGGTAGGTCAAACCCATCGGCTCCGAATACTTCTTGCCCAGCTTGAACACCTGACCGACCTCGATTCCCTTGCGCATCGACAGCGTACCGGTGTCACATCGTGGACACGCATTTCCCTCGGAGACAAAACCAATATCGGTGAAAGAATCAATCTGCAGATCGCGAGCAGGATACACGTGTATACGGTGGTACCCCTCTTTGTTTGCCCCGACAACCACATCGGCCAATGATGATACCGAGTAGTCGGCGATGATCCTTTTCAGCGTTGTCTTCGCTTCACCAAACGCGCCGAGATACCCCACGGCCAGACCGGTCTTGCCAATCAATTCATCGTCTTCAGGAATGCGCACTTGATCGGCCTCGAGCGCGGATCTCACTTTCGCCTCGTTCACCTCCCGATCGCCTCGGATGCATACACCCGCATAGTACTCACCCGCATCCACTTCGTACACCACCATCTTCACGGTCTGCTCCGGTTCGACCCCAAGAAACGACGACACCTCTTCGATTGTCTTTTTGCCCGGAGTTGCCACATCCTCGGCCACCGGTGCGTCATGTGGTACGTCCGAAGGTGATTCTTGATACTTTGAGGCGGCGCGTTCGATATTGGCCGCATATTCGCAGGCGTTGCAGAACGCGATAGTATCTTCCCCGGACTCGGCCAGTACGTGGAAATCGTGAGTAACATCTCCCCCAATCGTGCCCGAATCCGCTTCGACCGGTCGGAAATCCAACCCGCATCGTGAAAATATCGCACCGTATGCCCGGTACATCTTCCGATACATGATGTCGAGATCGGCTTCGTCGGCATGAAACGAATAAGCATCTTTCATGATGAATTCCCGACCACGCATCAAGCCGTAGCGAGGACGCACTTCGTCGCGGAATTTGCTCTGAATCTGGTAGAGACACAGCGGAAGATCACGATACGACTTCACCGCATGACGAGCGACATCGACCACAACCTCTTCATGAGTAGGACCGAGACAGAAATCGTTTCCCTTGCGGTCCTCAAATCGAAGCAACTCGGGCCCGTAATAATCCCATCGACCGCTTTCCTTCCACAGGTCGGCAGGAACGACGGCCGGCATCAGCAGCTCCGATGCGCCATTCCGGGTCATTTCTTCACGGATAATCATCTCGATTTTCCGCAGAACCCTCAGCCCAAGGGGTAGATAGTTGTATATCCCCGAAGCCAGTTTCTGAATCATGCCCGCGCGAATCATCAGCTTATGGCTGACCAGCTCCGCTTCGGCAGGATTTTCCCGAAGAGTATGTATAAAGGCTTCTTTCCAGAGCATTGCATCTCCCTGCGCCGGCGGGGCCGGACAATCGAAATAGAAAAAGTTACTTGTGGTAAGACGCTAACTTAAACCTGAATTAAGTCTAGGAAAATACGATTCCGACGCTATTTCGGCAAGGGTGTGGTACTTTTTTAGTACTCAGAGCCTGTCCGCAATCCCCTCAAACGGACATAGAGCGAAGTCCAGGTGCCCGTTTGAGAGCCCAATTTGCGGGTTCACCTCCACACTTCGACAGTGCTCTGTGCAACGCAACGCTCCGCTCACTTCGGCCGGGCTCGGTACGGCGCGGCAGAGCTGGAAGATTAGATTTCGAACTCAGCCGGAAGAACCTTAGCGACAGTTCATCCAGGCCTCTCGCAGCAGGCGCTTTGTCATATCGACACCGACCCGGATTTCCATCGTATGATACCGATAGAACGGATGGCTTTCGGCGACAAAGGATACTTTATCCGCTCCTCGCTTAACGACTGCATTGAACGATTTCCCCGGCTCGGACAAGAGCAGTTC
>CAZEMW010000415.1:0-1652 GCA_964513105.1 uncultured Fibrobacterota bacterium | reverse complement strand
TGCGGAGCACATGGTTTTCCAGGAACGGTTGCACCGATGAAACGCTCAGATCCGCCAGAATTCCAAAAAGGCTGTCGGTTGGAAACGGATTGCCCGGTGGGTATCGATCCGCCATTGCCTGCAGGACACTTTTCAGGGTTTTTTCTCCGGAAGTTTCAGTGGCGATACGCAGATCCAGCGTAAGGCCGAGAGTATATCCTCGTCGGTACATATCGACAAACGCCTCTCGATCGTACAGAGCGGAACGGGAAAGTGAATCCAGCGAAAGAGAGTCCTCGGCCAGTTCATTTTGAATGAGAATGGTACGGGTTTCATCAAGAAATTCATCGAGCGACAGTTGTCCGCCGCATAATCTCATTTTGTACGTCGAATACTGCGCAAGCCCCTCGTAGAACCATAAGTGGCGAACTCGATTGACTCCGATGTAATCGATTTCCCGAATTTCCTCGCTCTGCAGTCGAAGGGGAATCAGAGTATGGAAAAGCTCATGCGGCACCACCACGTCCAGAATATCCCGGACCGTCCACAAATCGCCCTTGAGCGAATACACGGAAGATTTCCTGTGTTCATGCGCACCGATCACTTCCGAAAGAGAATCATGCACCGTTATGAGAAACCAGTATCGCTCAGTCGGAATACCGTCGAGGAACGCATCGGCAACTTCGACCCCACTCCGAATGTGTCCCCGGAGTCGACGAGCCTGTATCCGCGGGTTTTCTGCGTAGGTGTAAATGAAGTACGATCGTTCATTATGAGTAAAGGCGGCATGTGAAAGCTCTCCGGCGAGGATCGGGGAATCGTAGAGATGGGGGTAATCATGGGCAAACAGTGCGCCCGCCGAATCGATATCGAGTGCGGTTCCCACAGTCCACGACTCAGGGATCGCCAACCGAATTCGGATCGGCTTGTCCTTGAGGGAAGGGATATATCCAAACGCGGCATAGGTATTCAGCAGCCGGTACTCGGTCCCGAAATGAGTACCGGTAAACCGCGGTATGGAATCTCTCCCCGCCGTAGTCGCAATCAGTCGATACTCGATACGTGAAGGCGACCGGTCGAAAAGAAAATAGGTGGAGTCGACGACCGTAAATGGTACGGTATCACCGGCATGATCCAATGCAACCAGGTCCCGGACGAACCTCCCGTAGCGAGTAACCGTATACGAGCCGGGCACCAGCGGTGGAAAACACAGCGTATCGATCCGTTCATCCCGGGACGGCAGATCCATGACTACCTGCAAAGAGGTGTCTGGATCGGTACGTAGCTGCGTAGAAATATCAATTTCATACTCACGTGCCCCTTCGGGCAAAATCGGACGGGTCACTCGAGGAGCACAGGCAGTAACCAGCGCAACGGCAATACAGAGATAGGTGCGAAAATGCATGTCTATGAGAACTCCTTGTTTTTTCATCGAGAGAGTGCGAAAGCTCTCTCCCCCTTTACACTGCGTGTGGCCGGTACTTCAGTGCCGGTCCCAAGGCTTAAACAGTAATCAAGAGAACCCACCCCGAACCACAGTTCGGGCCACGCATTATTTCCTGGAAAAAACGCTCACAATCTCGTTCGCCCGCAAGAAATTCGTTCTCCAAGACCGCACCATGCAAAAAATAACGTTCGCCTCATCACCAGGGGATTGATCGAAATGGCCGGGC
>CAZEMW010000414.1:0-4252 GCA_964513105.1 uncultured Fibrobacterota bacterium | reverse complement strand
ACCATACTCGACCTCCCGGAACCCCTCCCAACGTACATCTTCGGTAAGGGAAAGCGTTTTACCACGAGCGAAATTCCCCCAGACGCTCACGGTGAAATCGACGAATGCTATTCTGTCAACTATTTCATCTTCCCGCCATTGCCCCTCGAAACCAAGTCCCACGGTGAACCGGCCTTTCAGCCCCGTCCATGCCGCCTGTCCCCGTCCATAGATACGACTCATTCCACTTTTGTCGTCGAGACCATAGAAGCGTTGCGGAATGACATTCAGAGAAAACGTTCTTCTTCTCAGAAAAAGGGGAACCGACAGACCTACCGCATTGTCGGCGATTCCCTCCAGTGTTCCGCCGAAACGAACCCCCCAGTGCGCATCACTTCGTTGCACTTCAATGCCGCCCGTGGTTGCGTTCCATTCAGTCACCCCCGGCAACTCCCATCGGGGGAAATCGCTTCGGATCGATTCGAAAAACACCAGGAGGCCCCACGGAGGCGTTGGTGACACAAGAAGGTGTCCGCCACCACCGGCCGTGACCTGCCGTTCGGCATACGGCGCCACCGATGTCGGAGGAATCCACCAGTTCCCTCGTCCATACCCATTCAGCGCCACGTTTTCCCCGAGTCGGAAGGCAAAGCCACCGATTGTGGAAACGTCCGTGGCCCACTGATACCGTTCGATTGCTTCCAGCCGATCCCCCTCGGTATTGGGGATCGGAAAGATACCTCCTCCAATGTATGAAAGATCGTAGTAAAGCGGGGTCCGTTCTCTGAATAGTCCGAGTCGAAACGTAACCGAGCCCTCGGGACTGCTGCGAACACCCAGGATCG
Source organism: uncultured Fibrobacterota bacterium (assembly GCA_964513105.1). Classification (GTDB taxonomy): domain Bacteria; phylum Fibrobacterota; class Chitinivibrionia; order Chitinivibrionales; family CAYFVL01; genus CAYFVL01. Next base: position 3,428 of record CAZEMW010000414.1, on the reverse strand, counting down.
GAAGTGAGTTGCCGAGCAGAGCGCCCAGTTGCAGGTTTCCCTTTGCGAAACTGGGAAGAACCGTGTTCATCCGTGGCCCGAATGAGACGTCGACATGCCCTCCGGTCGATACCAGCATTGCATACCGATTCAAACGCAAACCAAGGTACGCGGTATCAGACGCATGCACCGACTTGGACGCACCAAACCCGGACCAGAACTCCTCAGGAAAGTCGGCTCGAAGAAGATCGGCGAGCGTGGTTGTGTCGGACACAGTAGTATCGGCAGAATTCGTTGGCGAAGCAGCGGTCTCTGCCTCGTCCGGCAGGGATGCGGATGTGTCGGAGGCGACCTTCGGTTTCTCCTCCCCCGTGGCGACGGATTCTCCCGACATTGAGTCAACCGACCGGACCGGCTGTTTTTCGGCCTCTGTCAGCTCCTGAATGAGAGCGTTTCTGTCGGAAGCGGCAAAGAGCATTCGGTTTTTGAATAGAAACGTTCGTGCTTCATCATAGTGTCCTCTCTCAATGAGTCGCCGATACTTCTCCGTCACCCGGACCGAATCGCTACCACTCGACTTTGTCGTTGTGTCCGGGTCTTCCGTGCCCGTGTTTTCCACCGGGGCCGAAACGGCCTTTTTCTCATCCCCGGGTTCGATTGAGGCGTTCTCCGGTTGTACCGTTGCCGTTACCGAATCACTTGATTCTTCCGCCAATTTCCGCTCGACCCGGGAAATCTGTGTCGCGAGTGCACTCAGTTGTTCGGGGGTAAACAGGGATCGATTATCGAACAGGATTTTTCGCGCCTGAACCGTTTTCCCTCCGAGCGACAGTGATTTCAACTGTTTAACCAGTCGTGCCGTCGCCTCTTTGGTTGTTTCCTTCCGAGCCGACTGCTCGGAGGCATGCTCAGTTTTTCGTTGTCTTGAAGGTGCTTCAGAAGTCTGCCTGGGATCGGGGGGGGGCGCCGCGGGTTTTGCAGCCGGTTCCGGAGGGCTTGTGACGATATTGCCGCCCTTTTCGGCTTCGCTCAGCCGTGAGATATATTCCTTTAGTTTCTCCGGAGGCAGATTCAATCGGTGTCGAAACAGGAGACGTCGAGCTTCCTCGATTCTCCCTTGTGTTACCAGATCCTCAAATTGGTCATGAATTTCTTCGTATTGTGCCTCTTTGGTGTTGGTGCGTTTTGTCTCCGGTGACGGTTGGGCGAAAACGGTTACGCAGCAGATCAGGAGCGGAAGAAACGCACCGAAAAGACCACTTTCAGAAATCATCCCACGAACAAAACTCATTACCTTCACCAGTTCCCCACTCGGCCGGCATTACCGGAAAAAAAAATGGATGTATTACTTTATGACACGCTCGGACAGAGCATGCCGCCCTCCTCCAGGAGATGATGCAAAACTGTCTCCAAGAGCCCATATGAGTTGGCGGTTTCTGTTACTGCAAGGCACAAGACCAGATAAAACAGGGGAATTTGAGTGCAGTGCGCTGTTTCGAGGAATTCCGCACCATAGCAAGAACCCCGCGTCTCCTCTGTGATGCAATATTCGGCAAGACCGGCGCAAGGGTTGGACGAATGAAGTATGCATATTGGATATCACGATATGACAGTGTCTTACTGTGTGCCCGAGTTCATGATATTGAGAACAATCGTTCTCAGAGTTTCCAATTCTCTCTACGGATTACCTGTGCGAAGAATTATTTTTGACCGACTTGCAGCAGTTGGATCCTTAAAGGGTCCGGGTTTCATTTGATGGAGTATTGATGTCACAGCTTGAGCCGATGTACGCCTATATTGAAAGCAACGTATGGCTTTCGATTCTGGTCCTTCTCGGGGCTTTCGTTATTCTGGCAAAGTGCGCCGACGCCTTTGTGGATTCATCCGTTTCTCTTGCCCGAAAACTGAATGTACCGAAACTGGTCGTTGGTATCGTTCTGGTTTCGCTGGCAACTACCGCACCGGAATTGTCGGTCTCCCTGATGTCCGCGCTTCAGGGGAAACCGGAAATGGCGCTTGGGAACGCGATTGGATCGGTGATCTGTGACGATGGACTGGCTCTCGCACTCGCCGGTGTCTTTTCGGTAGCCCCCATTGCGGTTATGCCCCGCATCCTGAAAACCTCAGGGGTGTTTCTTCTCATGATCCAGCTTCTGACCTTTGCATTTGTCTTCCCCAATTTTACTTTGGACCGTTGGGAAGGCGGTATACTGGTAACGCTTTTCGTCGGGTATGTGGTAATGCTCTACCTGCAGCATAAACGAGGTCATTTCAAGGAAGATCTCGAACTGGAGGAAGTCAGTGATATCATGGACTCCTCGATTCCCAAGATTGGGATTGTATTCGCACTCAGTCTCCTGGGAATTATCATCTCAAGTCGATTTATCATAGTTTCGGCAACCGGTATTGCGTTGGCTCTCAATGTTCCGGAAACGATAATCGCGCTCACGATGGTCGCTCTGGGGACCTCGATTCCCGAAGTCGCAACCTGTATAGTAGCGGCTCGAAAGAATGAAGGAGCGATTGCGGTCGGAAACATAATCGGAGCCGATATAATGAATATATGCTGGGTCGCGGGGGCTTCGGCGCTGGCAAACCCACTTACCCTCACCCCAACCGGTACCTATTTCATGTTTCCCGCAATGTTTGTCATCGTGGGAGCCATGTTGATCATGCTGAGAATGGGCTACCGTTTGACCAAAGCAAAAGGACTGGTACTGTTTTCGCTATATGTGATATACTTGTATCTGGTCTTCTTTGTAATGGATTTTCGTCCGGTGCACGTCTAGGCGACACCCTCGTCGACGCACGCGCCACTTCCACCACGATTGGAGGTCCCCGTGAGTTCGGCCCTCGACTTACATATCGCCAAAATGGAGCAACAAGAACTTGCGCGAGAGGTAATCCCCGCCTTTCGCCATTATTTCTCGCTGCTTGAATCGGGGGAAACCGGTCAGATCCCGGACCATACGATTGCTCCGCTTTCGCACGACGAAATACCGGCACTGGAACAGATCGCCGCTCGTCCAACGGATACTTCAGACGCCTTGAAGAAAACCGTCATGATCAAGCTCAACGGCGGTCTCGGCACCAGCATGGGCCTGTCCGGCCCCAAATTTCGAATCCCCGTTCGTGAATCAAAGAACTTCCTCGACATTACCCTCGAGCAGCTTCGGGTGATCGGAGAACGAACCGGTGCGACAATTCCGCTCGTGCTCATGGACAGCTTCAATACGCAAGAATCCACTGTTGCCTACATCGAAGAGCAATCGAGTCGGGTGCCGGTTCATACGTTTTTACAGCATCGCTTTCCCAAGGTACTGAAAGAAACACTGGAACCGGCCGAATGGACGGGCGATTCGAAATATGAATGGAATCCCCCGGGACACGGAGACATTTACGGTGCTCTGCATTCATCGGGGCTTCTCCGCAGGCTTATCGCCGAAGGA
>CAZEMW010000413.1:0-4254 GCA_964513105.1 uncultured Fibrobacterota bacterium | reverse complement strand
ACTCGCATGTGATGCATATCGTGACGAATGTTCGAGGAAAACTGCGTGAAGACCGTGATGCGTTCGATGCGCTTTACTCCTGTTTTCCGGCGGGAACGTTGAGCGGGGCCCCGAAAATCAGGGCGATGGAGATTATCGACGAGCTTGAGACGGTTCGCCGGGGTATTTACGGCGGTGCATTGGGCTATATCGATTTTTCCGGTAATCTGGATACGTGTATCGTAATCCGTACACTAACCTACCGTAACGGGCATGTCTCGGTCCAGGCGGGGGCGGGAATTGTGGCCGATTCGGTGCCTTCTACCGAGTATGAAGAAACCGTGAATAAAGCGAAGGCGTTGTTTGCGGCGATCCGTCGTGCCGGGGATGCGGTGAAGAGGTAGAATGGCGATTTTCGGGAAGGAAATGATGCCGGCATTTTGAGCCGGTTTTGGGGATCGGTGGTTTCGATTACGAGTACGATTACGAGTACGAGAGTATACAGACTCCAACATCCAGCACGCTACGTTGGTTGGGATTGGCGGGCACTCCAGGCAGGATACACAAATGATACTAATGCTTGATAACTACGATTCTTTTACGTTCAACCTCGTGCAGTATCTGGGTGAGATGTACCCGGAAATCGAGGTCTATCGAAACGATAAGATTACCACCGATGAGATCGCGGCGAAGAAACCGGCGGGGATTGTCATTTCGCCAGGGCCGTGTACTCCCGACGATGCCGGGATTTCGCTCGACATCGTTCGTACCCTCGGCGCACAGTTTCCGCTTCTCGGCGTCTGCCTGGGACATCAGTCGATCGGTCAGGCGTTTGGCGGCAAGGTGATTCGGGCACCGTATCTTATGCACGGGAAAATATCGGAAATTCGCCACGACGGCAAAGGAGTATTCGCCGGACTTCCGAACCCCTTTACCGCCACCCGATATCACAGCCTCATTGTGGAGCGGGATTCTCTTCCTGAAGAACTCGAAATCTCCGCATGGACCGAAGACGGATTGATTATGGGGCTTCGACACAAGCACTACCCCATACACGGAATTCAATTTCACCCGGAATCAATCCTCACGACGGTCGGAAAAGACCTTTTGAAAAACTTTGTTGATATGCTCACGGTGAAGGCGTAACGGTATGACGGATATTCTTCAGAAGATAGTCGAGCACAAGAAGGAAGAGGTTCGTCTGCTGAAAAAGCGGCGAGGTGCGTTTCAAGGCCGATCGGACGCCAAGCGTCCGTTCCGCGACGCTCTGGATATTCGTCCGAATTTGGCAGTTATCGCCGAGGTGAAAAAAGCGTCACCGTCGAAAGGCATAATAGACCCGGAATTCAACCCCGAAGCCCGCGCGCGGCAGTACCATGAAGGTGGAGCGTCCGCGGTGTCGGTTTTGACCGATGTCGACTTTTTTCAGGGATCCCCCGACTACCTGACAGCGGTTAGAAATACGATATCGGAGCCGGTCCTCCGAAAGGATTTTATCATTGATCCGCTCCAGGTACTCGAAACGGCTACCCTGAACGCCGACGGCATGCTGCTTATTGCCGCGTGCCTGTCCGACGGACAAATGGACGAGCTGTACCATGCGGCCCTGGAATTAGATATCGATCCTCTCATAGAGATCCACGATTCCGGAGAACTGGATCGGGTTATGAAGCTGGAGCCCAATCTCATCGGCATCAATAACCGCAATCTCAAAACCTTCGATACCGATATCGCGCGTACGCTGGAGCTCCTTCCCGTGATTCCCCGAAACGTAACGGTTGTTTCAGAGAGCGGCATTTTCACCGAATCGGACACCAAGCCGCTCAGAAAAGCCGGGGTGCACGCGGTGCTCGTCGGTGAATCCCTCATGCGCTCCCGGGATTGCGCCGCGCTCATTCGACAGCTCCGCTGTACGCCTGAATAATGAAACCGCCCGCTTCACTGGAACCGTGTTTGCTCGTTTTTTGCGATTGCACGAGCATCAGTTGAAGGCCGGTATCGGTCACCGAACCTTCGGGCCGGGTCTTTGACCGATTATCGATAACAGGTGAGTGAGACCACGGTATCCCGGCGCAATCGCGGTGTTCCGTCTGTATGGACACTTCAAAGTGCATGCCGAAAACGGGGAACTATCAATGCAAAGCCAAGCCGGAATGGAAAGGGCCGTCGGCGAGGACCCACTAAGCAGGAAAAAGCGAACAACCATTGTCATAGGTGCAGCCGCCGGGGGCGCCGCGGTAACTATGACAGTTTTTGAACTTGTAAAGCAAATTCTGGCCCCCGAGATCACACGCTGGGAATCTCACTACATCACCATTGTTTTTGTGACTGCACTATCCATGGTGACCGCATACGTGGTTGAGCGACAGAGAGAACGGATTTCTCGTCGAAATGAGTTATTCCGAATCATTGCCGACTTTACGTATGACTGGGAGTACTGGCTTGCCCCGGATGATCGTTTTCAGTACGTTTCTCCATCATGTCGGCGGGTAACCGGCTATGACGGTCGCGAATTCTTGCTCGATCCCGATCATTTCAGAAGAATCATCCATGAAGCAGACCGGGAAAAAGCCGTCCCACTCATTTATGGCCTGAAAGACTACGAAAAGCCCATTGAAACAGAATTTCGAATTGTGTGCCCGGACGGGACCATCCGATGGATCGGTCATGTCTCGCAGCCCGTATCGGGGCCGGGAAAGCAGAGAATCGGACGTCGAGCATCCAATCGAGACATTACCAAACGGAAAACTACCGAGTTGAACCTTCGGCAGAGTGAAGATCTCTATCGACAGACCGCGAGGAATCTTCCCGACAGTGTTGTCTGTGTTGTCGACCGTGAAATGCGTTTTCTGATCGCGGAGGGGAAACTCATCGAGACCGCAGAATTGAATCCGAAGGATCTGGAAGGTTGCACTCCCCGCGAAGTTCTCCCCGAACAAGTCAGTTCGCTGCTCGAGCCCCGTTTCAGCCTCGCCTTCCAGGGGCAAACGGTTGAGGATGAAGTCCACCTTCATGAGCGTTCTTTCTGGTCCAAATACGTTCCAATACAGGACAGTAAGACGACAACAACCGGAGCAATGGCACTTATTGTAGACATAACCGAACGTAAAAAAGGAAGAGAACTGGTGCGGCAGGGCGAAGTCCTGGACCAGGTTCGCGATGCTATTGTTGCAATAGATAATGAATGTATAATTCGCTATGTCAATCGGGCGGTATTCACCCAGTATGAACTTGACCCAACCACACCGATAGTGGGGAGTTCCCTGGGCGAATACTATCAGTTCGAGTGGATGAGCAAAGACCAGAAAGACCAGGCATATTCTTCACTCGATCATTCGGGAAACTGGAACGGTATCAATGTACATGTCACCGGCAAAGGCAATCGTTTGTGGGTCGAGTCAACCGTATCCGTAGTGCGCGACACAAACGGTAACCAAATCGGTATGGTTGCGGTCATGCGGGATACCACCAAACGCAAGCAGCTCGAAGACGAATGTACGCAGACCTCGCTCGATCTTGCCACCGCGAATGAGGAACTCGAGGCTTTCTCCTATTCCGTTTCCCACGATTTGCGCGCGCCTCTTCGTACCATGAAATCGTTCAGTGATTTCCTTCTCGAGGATTATGCCGAATCGCTGGACGAAATTGCCCAGGATTACCTTATTCGTATCGCTCACGGAGCGGATAAGATGAATGCCATAATAGAAGATATGCTCAGCCTGTCCAGAATCTCCCGGGGTGAAATGTCCCGCGAGCCCACAGACCTGAGTGCACTGGTTCGAGAGTACTTCGACGATTTCACCGCGGGCGCCCCTCAAAGGCGAACCGAACTGATCGTGCAACCCAACATCAGTGCTTACGCGGATCCGCGACTGCTTCGCATAGCTCTGGAAAACCTTCTTCGAAACGCCTGGAAATTTACGTCCAACAATGAAGTGACCCGGATAGAGTTCGGTACAATAAAACGTGACGAACACGAAGTTTTCTTTGTACGCGACAACGGCGCGGGATTCAGCAGTGACCTGGCCGAAAACATCTTTGAAGCATTCACTCGCGGTCACACCGACAGAGAATTTCAGGGGACCGGAATCGGCCTTTCCATTGTTCGTCGGGTCATTACGAGGCATGGTGGCGAGGTCTGGGCCGAAGGGGCGGTGGGGAGGGGGGCGACGTTTTATTTTACGTTGGGTTAGGGTGGCGACCGACAATTGCCAAAAAATAATCAATACGGGCGCTTTTCGCCCCCATTTTCGTTGCTCGTCGGTTGAATACTTC
>CAZEMW010000412.1:0-4259 GCA_964513105.1 uncultured Fibrobacterota bacterium | reverse complement strand
CATCGGGACGCGGCACACGACCGGTAACTTTCACCTCGCCGTCGACGACCAGCGCCGGCGTCATCATGACACCATAATTCATAATTTCGTTGATGTCTTCCACCTTTGCTACATCCGCCTCAAGTCCCGATTCCGCGACCGCCTTCTGTACGGTCTCGAAAAGCTTCTTGCATTTTGGACACCCCGTCCCCAGAATTCGAATCTGTTTCATACGGTTTGCTCCTGTTTGCAGTTTTTGAGTTCCATCCGATATTTCATGTTACCGTCTATTCTTCAACATTTCATGCAGTTCTCCACTCATTTACCCACCGTTTTCGCAAAGCCACTGTCCATCGGGTTTATCGTTTCCATCAGAAAAAGTAACCGTATGTTAAAACGGATATTGTCGCCATGACAACTACGAGTACAATAAATGTAGCGGTTTTTTTCAACCCCATGACTCCGTTGAGCACCAGAATCGACGGCAGCGAAAGCGCGGGGCCGGCGAGCAGCAAGGCAAGCGCGGGGCCTTTGCCCATTCCGCTACCGATCAGCCCCTGAAGAATCGGAACTTCGGTCAGCGTGGCGAAATACATAAATGCCCCGGCAAACGATGCGAAGAAGTTGGACCTTAATGAGTTCCCGCCGACCGCGGCCGAGACCCATTCCGATGGAATGATGCCTTCATGGCCCACCCGGCCCAGAAGAAAACCCGCGACCAAAACCCCAAGCAGCAGCAACGGCAGAATCTGCTTGGCGAATGTCCAGGTCGCGGCAAACCATTCGCCGATTTCACCCCTGTCGGTGCTGGTGACCACCGAAAGGCCAATAGAACCGGCCGCAAATGCGGACACCGGCAGGAATTCATGGGGAATGGATTTTGGCGCGATAAATGCAATCAAGGCGGACGGGAACGCTACCGCGGCGATTTTCCACCAGGCCATTTTAAACCAGGCGATAAGAATCGCACCGAAAATCAGCCCAAACAACGAGGTGACCACCCATTTCCGGCTGTAGATCGCATGCCATAACCCGGTTTCCTGTATTGGTTTGCCCCAGTTGGCAAAAACGAGGATGGCTATCATCACAAAAAAGTACGAAGCGGTTTTCCACAGCGGACGCGCAACTTCCGGCTCGGGCATCGCCATCTGGGCGGCGGCCTTCGTCGCCTCTTCCTTGCGGTAGATCAAATGCATCGTCGACCCGATAACAATACTGAAAACCACCGCCCCGACCGCACGAGCAATGCCCATTTCCACGCCGAGAATTCGACCGGTCAGCGCTATGGCCAGAACGTTGATCGCCGGGCCGGCATATAGGAAAGCCGTTGCCGGGCCAATCCCGGCCCCCATTTTATAGATACCCGCGAACAGAGGCAATACGGTACAGGAGCAGACCGCCAGCACCGTGCCCGATACCGAAGCAACGCCGTAAGCCAGGATCTTGTTGGCCTTCGCCCCCAGGTATTTCATCACAGATGCCTGACTGATAAACACGCTTATGCCGCCGGCAATGAAAAACGCCGGGATAAGGCACAGCAGCACGTGCTCCCTGGCATACCATTTCACCAGGTGAAGCGCCTCGAATATGGCGTTGTTGAATCGGGGTATTCCCACAGGCAGATAGAACATCGCTAGAAACACCGTGGCGATGCCCAGCAAGGGTTTGAATTCTTTCCTCCAGTCCATATGCTATTCCTTCCAAACTTGTTCAGAGCTACTTTCCCAGCCTATTCATATTTGGCCAAATTGCCAAATAAGCGGCATAGGAGCTACACAAAAATCATCTGTGATTCGGCTCTTTCTTTGAGCGCCTGGTTGGCGCATACAAAAAAGTTAAGAACGCACCTCATTTTGAGCGAATAGTATATGCTGGTTCCGCGTTTTTCCGAATCGACTATTCCGGCGTTCCTCATAATGGAAAGATGCTTGGAAACGGTCGAAGTATCCGCGCCGACCATGTCGGTAAGCTCGCAGACGCACCGTTCTCCTTTGCCCAACTCATGGGCGATATATACACGAGTAGGATGGGCAAGGGCTTTCATAATCTGCGCTTGGGCTTCGTATTTGGCCTGTAACTCTTTTTCCACTTTCGACCTCCCGCCATGCAGGGATTGTTTGATCAAATCGCCATAGATTACGAAATGCCAAAATGTTTGTTGCATACTTGGCAATATAACCAAGAAGCAAAAGAAAGTCAATCAGAAGATACAACAAAGGTTAGGACTCCAAATTTTCAGAGTCGGTATCTTTTGGGCAACCCCGTCATTGAACCTCCCTGTCGATCAGGGAAAAACATCAACGGGTTGTTTTACGGGATATTGTAGGTATCACAAACGGGGCGCCCGGAAAGGCGCCCCACAATGTCAACCATCCTATCGCATTGGGTGCCGTATCAATCGTGGTTGCAGTGGACGATCCCGTCCTGGGTGCCCTGGGGTTTTCCAGGGAATCGATGACCGAATCCGATATTCGAGATTTCAGTTCGAAAGCTCTCGATATCGGACCACAGATCACTGACCGGATTTCTTTGGAACAGTAAAGAAGGAAGGCACATGTATTTCTTACGTTGCAGAACCGAAGGTGACAGCCGCCTTGGTTAGCCTAAGTTTCGCAATCGATTTACGGCATTCTGCGTAAGCTATTGCACGATCTCGACTGCGAAACTTGGGCTAGATAACTTTCCCCGGATTCATTATTCCATTCGGATCAAAGGCTTTCTTGATCTTTCGCATAAGCTCGAGCCCGGCCGGGTCGGCCGTTTCGATAAAGAAATCTTTTTTTACCTTGCCAATGCCGTGTTCCCCGGAGATCACCCCTCCACGAGATAGTGCATCCCGATAGATCTCTTCCCGAACTTTGAGATGGACATCCCGCCAATTCGGCAGCTCTTCTCCAAAGATCCCATCTTCGAATCTTGCCCGAAGAAAATGAGTATGCACGTTTCCATCCGCCGCGTGCCCGTAGGTAGGAAGAGCACACCCGTATTTCTGTTCGAGATTATGAATAAAATGCACGTGTTCCGCAATTTGTGAAACGGGAACGCAGATATCGAACAACTCCACGGTGGCTTCCCGGAGGGCGTCATAGATCATGCTGCGTTTGCCGAGAATATCCGCCTGTTGCGCCGCCTGCTCGGCAATGAAGGTTTCTCCACCCCCGGATTCTTCCAGTGTCTCCGCAATCCTTTCCGCACTCTCCAGCACGGAATCTTCGGAATCCCCGTCGAGAATGAGCATCAGTGATGCTGTTCCCGAGGAGACCGGCCACGGCTGCTCGGTCTTGCGCTCTACACAACGAAGGGTGGAGTGCTCCACAAATTCTACGGCGGATGGAATGCTGCCCGTACCCAGGACTGCGGGAACGGCCCGAATTGCGTCCGCGGTATTCTCAAAAGGCGTAACCAGGGTAACCGTATACTTGGGAGGTGGTATAAGCGAAAGCGTCACTTTCGTTATGATCCCCAAAGTCCCCTCGGACCCAATAAACAAATCGAGTAGGTTATATCCGGAACTTGTCTTGTAGAGCCGCCCGCCCAGTGTCGTTCGGCTTCCGTCGGGCAATACTACGGTTAATCCACACACGAATTTCTTAACGGTGCCGTATTTGACCGCTCGTGCTCCTCCCGCGTTGGTCGCGACAACTCCGCCGACAAACGCTCCCTCGTCCCCCGGGTGAGGGGGAAAGAAGAGTCCGGCCTTCTCCACCTGAGCATACAATTGGTTGAGAGTCATACCGGCTTCGACCGTAATCATCCGACTCATGGTATCGATTTCCACCGCTTTGTTGAGTCGTTGGAGCGAGAGTACGATTCCTCCCCGAGTGGGTACGCACCCGCCGGATAGTCCCGTGCCTCCGCCACGCGATGTCACCGGTACGCGATACGAATTGCACTCGGAAACAACCTTGGCGACCTCCTCTTCGGAACCGGGTATCACAACCGCTTCGGGCATCACGGCCGAAGACCCCAAAGGATATTCGTCGTGTGAATACGGTTCTTTCCCAAATTCGTCGAGAAGTACGTATTCCTCTCCAACAAGCGCGGCAATATTATTCAGGAAATCTTCGGGAAGCGTCAAATTTTTCTCCGTATGGGGGAACGTAAACCCGAGTGTCGGATTCGTTCCGAAGGAATGTGGTCACGGGAAATGCTTTTTGTTTGCTTTGTATCCAGCAGTTCGGGTGACCGCCGTTATGATATAAGGCAGACTGCTCAATGAAAAATATACATTGAGCAGAATAGCAGGATGGGTACAGTCTGTGGGCCGGTCGGTTTCTCAG
>CAZEMW010000411.1:0-4273 GCA_964513105.1 uncultured Fibrobacterota bacterium | reverse complement strand
AGATACGCGTTGTATGGTTGCAACGGAGGTCGCCGATATTCTGCTACTGAAAGGAATCTCAATTCCTAGGCCTGTCTCCAGCAGGAAGCCCCCCGAGGTCTCGATAGAGCCCGGGTGGTCTAAGTAGGGGTGACTGCTCTCATAGGTAAGCTTCGCGAACATCACCCCAACTCCCGCAGACCCATACAGACGAACACTTGAGAACGGTGTCATGACGGGTTTGAGCATCAGCTTCGGACCAAACATACGAATGCTGTAGGTGTCGATAAAAGGCGGATGCGCAGTTTTGTGTTCCGTCTCCTGTTTGGGAAGGCGCGTGCTGTATTCAAAAGCCGCTTCAAGTCCCAGATGCGTGTGCATGTACCATGCGACCCCGGTTTCCAGTTTCAGACCTTTTCCATAGTTAATCTCAGAGTCCCCGGACCCTGCATATAGTTCATTATCACTATAGATCGAAGACACTTCAGTGCCTTGCAGGGGAAGAAGCCCGAAGCCTCCCAAAATATACGCGTCGAGAGTCCGTGGGATCCGCTCTCTTCCGCCGAGTGTGACACTGACCGGTTCATAGTCATCATCCTCACTCTGAGCCGGAATCGGCGAAAGCCCAAGTAGAACGATTAAGGCAGTAGACTTCAAAATACTCATTTTTCCTCCCAAACCGTTGCATTCCCATACCCGGGACACAAAAGAAGGTCATGTAGCAGAATTCAAACGACACACGAACATTCCGGTCGGATACGGTGAATTTCACCCGGTGTGCGGGCCGGCGCCGCACACGACCGATTCTTTAATCTATAAAAAAACCCGTGGCTATTCAAAAAAAAGTGTCGTGTCGGGAATTCATGGGAGCAGAACGGGGGACGAGTATACCACAATTGTGATCAGGCATACACCTGGTAATCAATATCCGGGAAGAGGTTGTTGTGTGATTCGAGCAGGGCAATGAAGTTTTGATCCGGAGCGCCGGCATCAAGATCATTGAGGAGTCGATTGAAATTTGAGATGTGCTCTTTTGTACGTCGGACCGCGTACTCCACCATTGTCCCGGTCTTCATAATAAATGCCCAGTCACTCGATTGAGCAAGCAGCAGTTCTCGCGCCATCTGGTTCAGCGCCCTTTTTTGTACTTCGTCGGGTTCGGTGAAACGTCGTGCCCGTTCGATCATTTTACGTTCCATCCGATGGAGATGGCGGTAGACCCAGTCGTTGCTCTCATTCAGCCAGACTTCGGAGTACCCTCGATTACCCCAGCTTGAAAACGAGGGCGCGCATACCTGGTTTTCGGGGTAGGCGGCAAGATAATCGGAAGGGGTGCACAGCCCGAAAGTCTCCTGCTCAAACGCTGTCTTTCTGATCAGATAGTTCAGCCACTCGGGCCCTTCATACCACCAGTGCCCGAACAGTTCGGCATCGTAGGGAGCCACCACAATGGGAGGCCGATCCATGATGGATGAGAGATATTGCACCTGTTGTTCCCGATTGAACATGAAATCGCCGGCATGACGTTCGGCCGTTCGGAGCGCATCGATTCGGCGATAAGGCTCCTTATGCCCCGTCCGGCCCGTGATCTTGTGATACTTGATCCCCGTGTGTATCCGGGTGCCGATCGGATCGATATACTCCCCGATGTACTCCGGTGGAAGATCAAAACCGATGTCCCGGTAGAAATCACGGTACGACGGATCCCCCGGGTAGCCCACTTTCGAACTCCATACGGATTTTGAGGATTCCATATCCCGCCCAAAACCGGCGACCCGGGTTCCGGAGCAATAAACAGGGGCAAATACGCCGTATTTTGGACGCGGTTCGGCAAACATGACCCCATGGGTATCCAGAAAAAAGTAATGAATGCCCGCATCATCCAGAAATCGTTCGATACCGGGATAGTATCCACACTCCGGCAGCCACACGCCTCGTGGCGGGGAGCCGAATCGACGTTCATGCGCCTGAACCGCCACCCGAATCTGGGCCCGCACCGAATTTGGGTTTCCCTGCATGTTCGGGAAGAAACCGTGCGTTGCTCCACAGGTAATAATCTCCAGGAAGCCGTTGTCCTGCAGGCTGCGAAACGCAGTGATCAGGTTGCAATCACATACGTCGACAAAGATACGTCGGCAAGTCAGGAATTTGTCCAGATACATGCGTGCCGTATCGTTGAATTCCGGCTCCGACGAGGTCCTGACCACCTCTTTTTCCGCAAGCTCGATAAGCTTGTTCATGTGGCGGACATACCGCTGCTGAAGAAAGTCGTCTCCCAGCATCGATGCCAGGGTGGGGGTGATCGACATGGTCAGGCGAAACGGGACCCGATCACTCCGAAGCATCTCGAGCATGGTAAGGAGCGGGATGTACGTCTCCGTAACGGCTTCGTACAGCCAGTTTTCCTCTAAGAAGTACTCGCATTCCGGGTGGCGTACAAAGGGAAGGTGGGCGTGCAGGACCAGCGCCAGATATCCTTTCCGGCGCCGGCCGAATTCATTCTCCTGTTCGTTGCTCATAACCGTTAAATATAATCGGCCCTATCGGTTGGAGCTGGAAAATACTTCCGAACTGAGAACCTCACTGTTACCGATACCCATTCCCGCGATGCGGGAGAACTCACCACCACCTGCTTGATTTGTTTCCGATGAAGGCCCCCCCGGGATAATTGCGGCAGGACCATAGGCGTGCTGAATGGTGCCCCATCGCTCGTCTATCACGTCACTTACTTCGGCGCGAGCCGTCGTCACGGTGTTGGAAAGCGCCACCAGATACTCGGATCCGTCGGGACCCGTCTGATAGCAGGCAACCACGTAGCTGCGTGAAGCTTCGGGAACCTTGAGGTACCAGTTATTGGTGAATGGATCAATTTCCACATCCCGGGTAACCGTTCCGTTGGATCCGTCGAAGTCGACCCCGGTAACGTCAACCAGTTTGAGCTTGCGGCTACTGGCATTGAATGCGGCTTCTCCCATTTTTTCCTTCAACTCATCCAGCATTGTTTGAGAGAATTCCCAATAAACGAAAACCGTTACCGGGTCACGCACGATTGCCCGAAAATACGTCTCGCCGTATTGGGTCGGTACCTCAGTCTGGAAAAAGTATTTCGGACTGGGGACTTCTTCTTTTTTGGGAAAGATAGAGGATCGAGATCGTCCATTTCCCTTCGGCGGCAGCATGCGTGCCCGGGCGCCCTTTTGGGTGCGGGTGTCCTTGCTTTTCACCATGTCGGCAACCTGCTCAACCCCGGCTTTGGCACTCCTGGTCACTTTCCGGGCGGTTTTCTCAACGGCCTTTTCCATCCTTTTTACCGCTTTTTCGCCGGCTTTCCCCGCCGCTGAAAGCGCCGATGCCGCAGTATCAAGCACCGATGACGGTTGCTTTGGTTTCGTCGTCTTCTTTGTTGCCGTCGGTGTGGTCGTTGTCCTGGCGGTAGTCGTGCCGGTACCCTTCACCGATTTTGCCGCGGTTTTCTTCGGTGCTGCCTTTTTTGCGGTAGTTTTCCTGGTCCCCGTTTTTTTCGGTTCGGCTGTTTTTGCCGTAGCCTTTTTCGGAGTACTTTTTTTTGCCGCCGTTTTCTTTGGTGCCGTTTTCTTTTCCGTCGCTTTTTTGGCGGATGTCTTTTTTGTTGTTTTTTTAGCCGTGGCCTTTTTTGTCCCGGCTTTTTCCGAGGTCCCCGCTTTTTTTGTCGGAGTGGACTCTTCGGCGCTTTGGCTCACCGCCTTCTTCGCGGTGGTCTTTTTCTTGGTGGTTTTTCGTCCGGATGTCTTTTTCTCAGTAGTGCGTCTTTCAGCCATACCGTCCCTCCCAGGGAAGTTGGAGCGCGGACTCCGGGTGGTTGCCCGGAGTGGATTGGAATTTATCGAGAAGAAAATATACCGTATTGATGGCTGTCGGTGCGAGGCGAATACACTGATTTTTCATAGATAACCATCGCTCCGGGGTCGGTGACCAATGAACCGCTCGAGCATTTATTTCACGGGCCTACCACAATACGGGACGAAGTGGTCCTTGCGGCACCCTATCCCATGAAGCGGTCAGGCGGCGAGAGCATCGCAATTAATGTTCCAGTGCACGGCCTCTCGGTGTATACACGCACTTGGGTAAGTTCCCCATGCCCCAAATACGTGGTTTCCGCGATATACACCCTCGACCGGCATAACCGACCATTTTAGCATTGTTTCCTCAACGATGTCGAAAACGAGAAACTATTTCATCTTCGGAATGTATAGCTGTTGGATTCAGACCAGACTATGGTCGGCACGCATTGAACGGAAAGGGGGCACGTGAGTAC
>CAZEMW010000410.1:0-4291 GCA_964513105.1 uncultured Fibrobacterota bacterium | reverse complement strand
GTATCGGTGGAATGGTCGACTGATCTATTCGATACCTCTTTTGTGGACCTCACTGTCCTTGATGAAGATCACTGTCGCTTCAGTAGAGTTGTTCCGAACACCGGCAACGCGGAAGTCCCAATTTCGGTGGGAGCTCACGATTCGGAACGGTACCGTGTTGTCGTCCGTTTCGGACAAACCAGTTATTCCAGCGATTATTTCATTGTCAAAGACCAGAGCACTTTCCGAATTACCGGGCCGACCTCGGGGACGACGATTCGGTCGGGTGATTCCTGCCGTGTTACCTGGAGTGTAACCAATTACCACAGGGACAATGCCAGGCTCGAGTATCGAGAAGTGGGTGATACGTGGAAGCACATTGACTTTGTATTGGTGAAAGAAGGGGAATATGTCTGGCATGTGCAAAAAATGCTCAGCACGGTAGATTGTTTTATTAGAATAAGTTCCCTATTACGTAAAGAAAAAGGCGATTCAGTGCGGATGCGAATTCTTGGAAATTCAGTGCTCGAGGCGCATTGCGCTGATGCTCACTATGCCGACGGTGCGGTCCGGCTCTCCTGGAACTGGATTCCGGATACGAGATTCGAAGTGAATCTCGCCACCGATGAAGACCTTTCACACCTCATAATGACCGCCTCGGTGGAAGACAGTACCTGTTCGATTCCAATAGACTTGGAGCCCGGAGTCTATTTTTGGCGCGTGAGCATTCCGGGGACGCAGATTGCCGGCGATGTCTGCAGACTCGGGACGATGGGCGGCGGGGTACCGATCCCGGTTGCGGTGAGGCCCGATCCCACAAACGACCGGAGGACTCCACTTCGGTGGCATCCGGTTGAGGGCGCAAAGCACTATCGCCTTCTCGTAGCGACCGACGACACCTTTGGGTCACCGCTCGTGGCGATCCCGGTTGCGGATACCGTTTTTCGGACCAATGTCGCGTTTCCGGAAGGAAAAATCTACTGGAAAGTCAAATCTGATCTCTCCAACGCGTACAGTTCGGTGCAAAGCTTTACAATACTTCCCGACTCTATTCCGATGCTTGTGCGGTTCAACGGAGAAAAGATTTCGACTCGTCGGCCCGGCTTTCGCTGGCATTCCGTTCCGGGAGCCAACGAATATCGCATTCAGGTGTACAGTGAGGCGGGGCAAGAATCAAATGAGCCGTCACTGGTGATTAATACCGGGGATACTTCATTCACTCCACTGACAGACCTGGAACCGGGGCCATATTTCTGGCGTGTTTCGTGCGATCGCGATATCTCTCTCTACAGTCCCCGGGACCGGTTGGTGGTCCTCGACGGGAGTCCCGTAACGCACGGACAAACCAGACCGCGATTTACTTCGGTAAACGCAATCACCGCCCCCGGGCGAGCACCGGTGCTTGAGTACTCAACGGTGCGGGGCGGTACCGTGTCTTTCAGACTGTTCGATGCGCGCGGAAATCTTCTCCACGCTTCGGCAACGACGCATTCTCGTTCCGGTGTCTATCAGGTACCCCTGAACACCCGAGCTTTGGCGGCGGGAATGTATCTGTGCATTGTTCAGATTGACGGAAAAAAGATGCAACGAAGGGTGATCGTTGCACAGTAGCGACTGAGGACTCCGTGTCAAAGCCGGTGTTCGGGTGCCGTTTGTTCACCTTCTCATGAAGCGGAAAAAAACAGGCCTGCTGCGGAAAGATAAGCTGCACCGAAGTCTGAGAGACAAACGTGACACATGCAAAATGGGGAATACCTTCATCGGGTATTCCCCTCATTCGTTTCCGATTCATCATACGTATTATACGGTTACGCTTTGTCTCCCGGATTCCCGCCCGGAGACATCGTAGTATGTTGACTTATAGTAGTCTAGAGCTCTGACTAGGACGTGGCACCTTCACCACCAGCACCCTGAAAACCGCATCACTTTCGTTGTACCAGCAGTGGGGTATTTTTGCCGGACTGTCGATGATTGTATCCCGAGTAACGGCTTTTTTCTCATCTCCTATTTCGACAACTCCCTCCCCCTCAAGCACATAGAAAAAAACATCCACCGGGGTGACATGTCGTTTCAGCGACTCGCCCGGCTGAAGGGTGATATGCATGGCCTGCGCATGTTCGGTGTCGTACAGTTTTCGAACATCTACATTGTGGGCGTTCTTTGCGGCTGGGGCTTCGTTATGTTTGATCGCATTCATTTTGATCTCCTTTTTCCACATGGGTGTAGTCGTTCATGAGTACCTGATCATACTCTCGTGTTTCATCGATTCCGGTCTATGTCTTGACTGCTATTCCGTCGAGGACAATACCCGCCGAAGAGATCCCCATAGACGGTCACCTTCGGTCACCAGATCGAAATCATGCTTTGTGAGATGCCACTTATTGACGAGGAATCGAAGGGTGCCGATGACCATTGTTGCGAGGTGTTCATCTGGAATATCCTTACGAATTTCCGCATCCATCGGCGCTTCCTGCAGGATTCTGAGCACGGTTTTCTGCGACTGCTCCATTATCCGCATTACGTTTCTTGCCAGGCGGCGGTCGTTTTGGAATATGTCCTCGGAGAAAATGACCGCGGCAAGGGCGGGACGACGAGTGAATCTTTCCAGATGAAACCTGAAAAAGGCTCCGACTTTCTCAATTGGTTCCGTGTCCGATTTCACAATTTCCATAAGAGGGCCTTTACCGTCGTGTGCGAAGTATTTCAGAATGGATTCGATAATATCCTGCTTATTCTGAAAGTGGCGGTAGATCGCCGGTTCCGATATTCCTATTGCGGCGGACAGTCTCTTTATCGTCAGGCTCCGGATGCCCTCATTCGCAATAATTTCAATCGCGGACTCGATGATCTGTTTTTGTCTTCCCGTGTATTCCGGCATTGCAGCCTCCAAATGTTAGTTAATTATCACTAACAATACTACGAGGAGCTGAGAGCGAAATTGTTGTTTCGGATAACTTGAGGTAAGTTGCGGCGCCGGAATGGTTCGAGTGACCACGTGATCCTATTGTTTTCCGACCCGGCGAACTTTCATGATGGTGCGTTGATACGGATCGAACACAATTGATATTTTACACGGTAGCCGGCAGAAGAAGGAAGTACGAAATGAACCAAAAGAGAATAGGAACGCCTCTCAGCTTTGGTCTACCTTCGCCGTGATCGTGGAAAGCCCGCCGTCCGGGCAGTCACATCGACGCCACTCAGGTCCGCAGGGGTTAAAACCGCGGACATCGAGCGGATTCGAGATGGGAGGTACCCACGGTCGTCTTCGATTCTGCTTTGTGATCGGATGATAGCCCGCACAAGCCGGATAATTCCCGAAAGGAAGTTCCGATGAGAAGAACTATACTCTGTTTTGTATTCTTAACAGCCTTCGGCGCCTTCCCATAAATCAACATTGATGAGTGCAAATCGCAAAATGACATTTATGGTGGGAAAATCGCCTATGCGCTGGATACGATTTCTGAAATACCCTTTGGGGTGGGAGACGAAGACATCTTCGTCCAAGACAGAATAGGGATCTCTGTTCCGGTAATGGCATTCGACGTAGATGAAGAGGAATCGGTATATGTACTGAACGAGGGTTCTATCATCAAGTATCTGAAGGGAGGAGACTTCGCCTGGAGATATCGCTTGCGTGATTCAAAGGCCTGTGTTGATATCGGTTCGTCCTGTGGAAAGGTATTCTGCTATCTCGGATTCTTGAGGGAACCCTACGTTACCGTCCTCAATTCCGATTTCGGTGAAAAAGTGGCGGAGATTTCAGTTACTCCATGCGCCTTCGGTACATCGGCGGGAGGCGCGTTTTTCTATGCAGACAAACTCTTTCTGCGGCGCCTGGATTTGATCAGGTTTCTCAAGGCTGACGCTTATGCATATGTTTCTTTGAGTGACCTGTGTGTCTCCAAAGGCAAGAAGAAACTCTATTCGAACCATAGGGGAGCAGCAAGAGTTCAACACGTCAAAGCATCGGCGCTAATGGACACTGCGTTCCCTAATCTGGAATTGCCTGCCGAAGATTATTTACAATCACTAATGGCTCATAAAGACGGAATGGGATACGCAGGACAAACGCCTTCTTACATCGTATACAGTTGTACGTGCGAAGCATCGCGCCCCAACTGTGATGAAGAAAACAATTTTGATTGGTGGGTGCTCAATAAGAGAACGGGCCTAGCCCGATTCCTGGAAAAGGAATCCAATCTTCACGCTCTATTCTTGGGCTCCGAAATGTTTCGAGCAGGTAACGATACCACGCTATATTACTATCGAGAGTTGCGAAAGGACTATGAACTCCAAAGCGCCCAATTCATCA
>CAZEMW010000409.1:0-4292 GCA_964513105.1 uncultured Fibrobacterota bacterium | reverse complement strand
CATTCGACGACAGCAGAGAATGAGTCGGATAGTTTTATACCAGACCCGGAAGTGTGTCTTGATATAGTCGAAAAACTCAGGCGGGAAGCAGGGAGATTTCTATATGGAGACACAACCACATTTCGGAGAACTATTACTGTTACTAGAAAAACACAGCGTTGAATATGTCATCGTCGGAGGGTACGCTGTGGCATTTCATGGATATCCGCGTTTTACCAAGGACCTGGATATCTTCATCCGGAATTCTGAGGAAAACATCACTAGAATTCGGAACGCTTTGATTGAGTTTGGGTTTCCTGAAGATGATTTGGTTGAGTCCATTTTTGCCGAGCCGGGAAACATCATTCAATTTGGAGTTTCGCCCCTGCGAGTTGATATACTCAATGAGATTGACGGCGTCGGCTTTGATGAAGCTCTGGCAAGCAGTGTTCGCGGACGCTATGGCGAGACTGATGTCTGCTTTATCGGACGAATTGAATTGATCAAGAACAAGAAAGCATCGGGTAGAGACCAGGATTTGGTAGATGCCAAGCGACTGGAAATGAACGAAAGGAAGTGAGCAGGTCCTGTGTTTACTCAACAGAACGTACGCACGGAAAGAAATCGGCCGTGAAACAAACGCGGCTCAGACTCATAGCGTTTCCGCTTAACTTCGGCCCGAATTTTTACGGGCATTTCACTGTGGATCGGGACATAGTATGAACCAGGAAGGTCATACCGAGAAGAAGTCGACCGGGAAGATGGGCACGAAGAAGACCGCTAAAAAGGCGGCCTACCCACCGGATGACCAGGCGGCTCAGGCCGAGGAAGAGTACGGCCATACCGAAAAGAAAGCCGCGGGCTATTCGTCCGGCTCGGAAAGCTATCCGGGGGAGAGTTTCGGCGGTACGGAGAAAAAGGCCGCGGGATCGTCGGGCACTCAGCAGGGGAGTTCCGGGGGCAGTACAAAGAAAGCGGCGTACTCCGACGACGGGTATGGTTCTACTGAGAAAAAAGCGGCCGGTGGGGGTTCGACAACCGAGAAAAAGTCGGTCGGCGGGGGAGGCTCCGGGAGTGCCGCGGGGGCAGGCGGGGGAACAACGGAAAAGAAAAATACCGGAGGATCCTCGAAACCCTCTAAGTCCAAAGAAACAGAAATCCGGCATACGGTTCAGGAAGGCGAAACCCTCGGTAGTATCGCCGATCAGTACATGCTTCCTTCGTGGAAATACCTCTACCAAATCAACAAGAAACTAATCGGCGACAACCCCGACATCCTTATCCCGGGCACGGAACTGAAAATTCCCACCTGGGACTCCACGACCGGGGATGAGAAACTGGTGGAAAAGGGCGGTCGGCCGTTTGATTATACGGGTGGGTTGCGGTATCGGGATGTTTGGGTGCCGTTTAGTTTGAGTCTGGTGCAGGATGGGAACGAGGAAGAACTCTTGCCGGAACTTGAGGAAGAAGCTGAGTTTGTTATTCGTGATGCAAAGACAAACAAAACTCTGTACAAAGGAACGTACCGCAAGTCCAATGAATTTGAGGCCCTCATTCCCGCTTCGGCCGATATCAGAATAGGAATCAAGGGATTTCCGCTGTTGATTGGCGATACCCTGCATGTTCACCCCGATGATGAAGTGAAGTAGACACATGGCAAATGGAAAACTACCGGCAAATAGCTCGGTTCGGGCCACCGGTATAAAGGAACCGGTCAGACCCTGGGGATGGAGCGAAATCCATTGGTCAACTAAGGACAAGGACGACTGGCGCCTCGATGCTTACGAACGCCCTTTGATCGAGAAACTTAATCCATCGGCAACCATCGGCGAGCTGGCTTCGATTCCTGAAGAACTTCGTGAGAAAACCATACAGGAGCTTACGGAGGAATACAGTGTTGAACAAACAAACGATAAATTGTATGAAGCGCTGAAAAAGCGGGCCGAAGAGTTGCACGAGCAGAAAGATGCCGTTATCAGCTCGTGGGTGCGGCAATGGATTATTGTCGAGGTTCAGCCCCTGGTAGGGGTGGAGTATGTGTTCCACGATGCGCTTCCGTATTTCGACCTTTGGGCTTTTCTGCAGCCTGATCTGATCGGTGACCGCGAGCGGATGGAGAAAGAACTTGGCTGGGTTACCGACGATATACCTCGTCGGGGATGGTTCCACGCGCGAATACTCTGGGAGCCGATTACCGAGCGGCAATGGATGCCCATGATGAGTGTCAAGCGCTATGGCGAAAAGGGCGAACCCGAAGAAATCGTTCCGATTGAGTACCGCCTCACAAACGAGGATTCAAGGAGCAGGCGAAGGCATGTCGCTCGGGATTCCTATGGGCAGGGCAAACGATTTCTGCTCAAGATCCCCGTTACCGTCAGAAACCTTCCCACAAAGCACGATCTTGCCCTCAAAAAAGCCGCTCTTGACGATATAAAACGCTCTCTCAAGTCGAATTCACCGGTGAACCCCGACTCCGGCACCGTAGCTCAGGTTCCGGAGGACGTTGATCTCAATGCGTTGACCGAAAAGCAGATAAATGAGTTGCTACGGATCGAGGTCGGCTCGTGGCTCAAGGTCTGGGTCCGCAATTCCACGGTAAACTGGGGGGATGCGGCTGTAATCGCCGACGATCGAACCGAAAAGGCCATGAAGGCTATGCAGGTAATTGACCGAAATAATCTGCACAAAACGTGGCGGTTCAATAAACCACAAGTTCCGTATGTTTCGAAAGTCAACTCCAACGATTTCAATGAATACTTCGCCGATTTTTACGATAACTATCTGGGGCCCAAACAACAAAGAAAGTTTCTGGAAAAATCCATTCAGCATCAGATAACACGGAGTGACGCAACTTCCCACAAGGAAATCCGTATACCCGAATTATTGAAGGAACAGGGAGAATTCTTCGCAAACCTGCAGCAGACCTGTCTTGTGAGGTACTCCAACCAGGAGGGTGAAGAGCAGAGCGCCGAAGGGGACACCGATATTCCCAGGAAGTTCGATGAGAGAAATCCTGAAAAGCATGATTATACCTGCGGGGGTGATTCTTTCAGGTACTACTCATTTCGAAACCATACCTGGAAGAGAAATAAATTGAGCAGGACGGGCTCGCTTGATGATGATTATATGTATGTGATTCTTTGGCCCGATGAACTCATCGCCAAACTGAGTGATCTGCCCTCGATCGCGGGTACTCACGAAAAAGGGCCTCCGATAGCCCAGATTCTCGCCTTTTCGGCGCTCTACGCTTTGATTCTGAAGTTCCTCTATGATTCGCTCCCTAAAATGGATGCGAAAAAGCAAGAGCAAGTACAGAAACTCCTTGGTGAAACTCAGTTCTATAAACATGCGGCGATTCTAGCCTGCCATGGTCTGCCTTCAAAGGATCTCAAGTGGAACGGGGAGTCGTATTCAAAGATTTACAAGGCGTTTGAGTCTGAAGCCGCAAAAGACGGAACCGTCGAAAAAAGAGTACTGGAACTCTATGAGATATTATTGAAAGGAGTGGCGTTTGCCATTCTTGCATCACGCAAGCCGAGTGCCTCCTTTCGGAGTCTTGCCCGTGAAACGGAGATCAAGGCGAAGAAGTTCACGAGCAAGACAAAGTCTAAATCCAGTCTCGAGGGTCCGTCGTTTGATTTCAGCTCGTTGCTTTCGGGAGAGGGAGACCCAATTGTATCGCTGAACCTGGTTTCCGGTGAATACTCCAAGATTCTGAAAGCCGGTATAATTCCTTCACTACCGCTACTCGGCTGGATTGTTCACGCAAAAGCCGAGTATTCCGGCGGCATCGACCTGAACTTCGCCGAAATATCGCGGAAAATCCTGAAAATCACCGCGAAAACAACCGGCCTTGCCGGAATTTATGCGGATTTCGGTCTGATCACGGCGCTTTTCGATGAATTCAAAGATTTCTTTGACGACAGCGAACTCCAAAAGATTCAGGATAAAGCCGACGCCGACGGCAAAACGGTCAATCCTTTCTGGGGAGTGATTGAGGAGTTTACGACGTATGTGGGCGGGGAAGTTGCGGCTCATGCGGCGTTGAAGCTTGAGGGGGAGCTGAATCTGCAAATGAGTTTTATTCTCGATGGAAGAACCCAATTTCTGTCAATGGGCACTGATGCGAAGCAAGACTTGAGATTGGAATTCGAACTCCCGGTTACAGCTAACGCACTTGGATTCAGCCTCCAATTAGCAAAACTATCGGCAAACTTGATAAGGATAACCAGGCATTATTTGAGGTTTGTGCAGGGGGGATTCACTGCGGAAGCTATTGGAGGTCATGGGAAGAGGTTTGGTGCCTTCCAGGG
>CAZEMW010000408.1:0-4292 GCA_964513105.1 uncultured Fibrobacterota bacterium | reverse complement strand
AAATACAACAAAGCCCGGGAAAACGTTCTCCCGGGTTTTGCATTTCTTACGGTGTCGGGTTCGTCGCGCATTGGTCAGGTGAGCATTCCGGTTTCTTCGCATTTCTCATACCCATTAAAGTAGCGAAGATAGAACACCCATTTCATCGGGCTGTGGTGGTCGAAAACGAATCGATGGTACTGTTTATCATAGAGGAACTCAAAAACATCCTTTTTCTGTATGACATAATCACGCACGTCGGAGAGGGGAGCGGTAAACGAATCGTTCTTTTCGGATTCATACACTATAGCATTGTTTATAATGCGCAGTGTCCCCGTGGAAACATCTTCAAATTTCTCCTCCTTGCCCATCAGCCGGTGCACCACCGATTCGCTGTCGGTAAGAAGACTCTTCCCGTCCCATGCCTGTAGTCGTTTTCGGACCTCGGAGCGATGCCAGTCGGCAAGGTCTTTCAAATCACCAAGCGGTGCGCCGTCCGGGGCCGGAGCGGGGGTAAATCGACAGTGTGCATCCATTCGCCACGTCCGAGAACATTCCGTGCATGTCAGGTCGTCACCGCGGGTTGTCAGACGGTCTTCGGTTCGGCAGCCGGGACATATCCAGAGAAACCGTTCAAGCCCGAGTGCCAGGTTTTTGCCGGTGATCGGATAGGCACGATTGTCGGGATCTTTGACATCGTTTTGATAAATACTGGTTTTTATTGTGTCAAGCAACTGTGCTTCCGACATCTCGGCGATTTGTTCGGGATAGTACGACGTGAACTCCATTCGCGTCATCCCGAGACGCTTTGTTTCGGCCCACCAGGGCTTCGTCAGGAAGTTGCCCCTCATTCGAACCGTAACGAGGCCGCACCCGGCCCGTTTTATGATTTTCTCAATACCCCCGTATATCGGCTGTGTTTCTCCGTCCCAGGTGGTCTGTCCCTCGGGAAAAATCAGTACGGAGCGACCGTTTTTCAGCTCTTGAAGGGTGGTTTTCATGGCACGATAGTCGTGCGCCCCTTTCTTTTTCGGGAAAGCACCGATATGCTTCAGATACACACTGGTCATCCCGCCTTCCCGAAACCCGTCGTCATTCATCATGATTGACAGACCGCGTTTATTATACCAGCCCAGCATCCACGGATCGGAGAAGTTTCCATGGTTTGAAACGATAACGTAAGGGTGTGGGGGGAAGGGACCGGATGGCTTGTGGTCGTCAAACACCATCGTTTTTCGATGAACCACCCACACTCCGTATCGGTTCAACGTCCAGAACAGGTCGCGAGCGAATTCGGCCGGTTTACTCGGCATTGAGGAAAAATCCTTTCATTGGGTAAAACGTATCTGCGGTTTTCCTGTACGGGAGGGTGAACGCATCAAACAGCCTTCCCTTGTTCGTGCTGAGCCTGGTCGAAGCATGAACGCCCGGCTTCCCCCGTTCGTGCTGAGCCAAGTCGAAGCACGAATGGCCCAGGGCTATGAACTAGACATTGAAATTGAAATACAGTATATCACCGTCCCCCAATACGTATTCCCGTCCCTCTCGACGGATTTTCCCGGCGGCTTTCAATGCGGCTTCGGAGCCGTATTCCTCCAGGTCCCCGATCGTGTATACATCGGCGCTGATAAACCCTCGCTCGATATCGGAATGAATGACCCCCGCCGCTTTGGCGGCGGTGATTCCCCTGCAAACCGTCCAGGCCCGATTTTCCTTTTCGCCGGCGGTGTAGAATGTCTGCAGACCCAGAAGCTCGTAGGTGGATCGAATGAGCGAATGAAGTCCCGGTTCGGAAAGACCCAGTCCCTCAAGAAACTCTCCCCGGTCTTCGTCGGGAAGCTGTGCAATTTCCGCTTCCATTTTTCCACAGAGCTTCAGACATCGCGCTCCATGAGTATCGGCGTATTCCCGCAAAGCCGTGACGAACGCATTATCCTCCAGAATGGCGTCTTCATCGACATTGGCTACAAAGAGGATCGGTTTTGCGGTAAGCAGACTGAACTCCTTTATCCGAGCCTTGTCTTCTTCGGAAAGAGAAAGGGACCGAACCGGAGATCCCTCCGAAAGCTCCGAGCGAAGCCGTTCC
Organism: uncultured Fibrobacterota bacterium; assembly: GCA_964513105.1. Lineage (GTDB taxonomy): Bacteria > Fibrobacterota > Chitinivibrionia > Chitinivibrionales > CAYFVL01 > CAYFVL01. Next base: position 2,227 of record CAZEMW010000408.1, on the reverse strand, counting down.
AGAAGGATTACTTTTTGTTTCGCTTCCTTTTCACCCGATTTTGCCACCTTCTGCATGCGCTCAAGCGCCCGCTCAACCGTATCCAAATCCTTGAGGAGCAGTTCGGTATCGATAACGGTAACGTCGTCGATCGGATCCACCGCCCCGCCTACGTGTACGACATTGTCGTCCGTGAAACAGCGGACCACATGAATGAGCGCATCGACCGTCCGTACATGGCCGAGAAACTGGTTTCCCAGACCTTCGCCTTTGGAGGCCCCGCGTACCAGGCCGGCGATATCGACAAGTTCAACAAACGTGGGTACGATTTTTCGAGTTTTTATTAATTCAGATATTCTGCTTAACCGAGGGTCGGGAACCGCTACCATACCGTTATTGGGGTCGACCGTACAGAATGGATAGTTCTCGGCGGCGACCTCCGTGGCACAGACGGCATTGAAGATGGTCGATTTTCCAACATTCGGCAAGCCAATTATTCCGGCAGAAAGCCCCATTTACTCTTATCTTCCCTTTGAGAACAGGTAATGCGATAAACGATAATATACCACAGTGCTTCGATTCGGCTCAACAGTATATTTTGGTTTGGCTTGTAACTTATTGTTTCCCAAAGAGATAAAGCCTTTATGGCGAACCGTTTCGCAATGATGGTGGCGAGTGGAACGAGGTTTGCGCATATCGGGGTTTCACATCAGCGATTCTCCATCGTAACACCGGAGACCTGGTGCAGTTTCCGAACTTGTGAAAAGAGCTTGCAACAGCATTTTCGGAATGGGAAAAACCTTGTGATACGGCCGGCTGGACGTATCGCCCCGGAGAGAAGCAGAGATGTCGGGATAGTAGATCTCGATAATAACACGAGAGTGAAACAGGTTTTGATCACACACAGAAAACGAAAGAAACTTGGGTTAAGGCCGATTCATACGGGGGCGAAACGTAATGATTGATTCAGCCGAATACTTAGGCTTACTCAGAGGCGTAACCATCTTTTCCGGACTCTCGGATGAAGAACTCGTGCGGCTCTGCAAAACATGCGATATCCTCAGGGTGCCCGAGGGAGACTCGGTGGTGAGAGAGGGCACGCAGGCTACTGAAATCTATATCATCCTCGACGGAGAAGTGGAAATTGTCCTGAATGCGGAGCATGAAGCTCTTTCGCTGGCTATTCTGGGACCCGGCAACTGCATTGGAGAAGCCTCTGTTATTGGTGTACAGAGCCATAGTGCGTCGGCAATTGTAAAAAAGGATGCCCGCCTGCTGTTGCTGTCCAGGAACACGCTCTTGAGCATACTTCAGGACGACAAAGGCATGTTTTCACTCTTGATACTCAATATCGCGCGGGAACTCGCCCGAAGACTGCGTCACACCGATGAAATTCTGTTGCATTATACCCACCGAGACCCGGCGTCCGCCTGAGCGTGGAACAGGCGGAGTTAAATAGTGTCTGTCCGAAAACCCCATTCGGTGTGTCAACCGGTTGCGAAAGCGCCTGGCTTCGATGTCCCAAATCATCGTAGCGCCGCGGATACGCCTCGCCAGTCGCTTTCTCGCTCGGCCGACACACCAAAGCGGGTTTCCGGACAGGCACTTAATAAGAGTTTGCGATTCCTCGTGCGGTCGACAGCTATTTTTCTGTCCTGGAGCATGGCGGCAGATCACCGGTCGGTTCGCGCGTGCGTCGCAAGAACTCATTTCTGAAAGAAAAACATGGCACTAATCTCCACGTGGAAAATTGATGAAACGGAGTTTGCACATCTCGATGCGGCGCAGCGTGCGTCGTTATTCACCATGGGCAACGGAAATCTGTGTACGCGCGGCACACCGGCCGAACAGCGTTTCGGTGCAAGTCGGGGTACGTATCACAGCGGCTTATATACCCCCGCTCCCGGCGGCATTCCTTATCTGCTCTGCACCCCGGACTGGACGCCCGCCTGGGTGAGTGTCGACGGTGCATTACCGAATATTTCCGAGAGCCGGCGCGTTCTTGACATGGAAAAGGGGGTCCTTCGACGCTCGGCCATCCTTGATGCCGGCGGCTTCCGTTTGCGAATCGAAGAAGAACGGTTTGTGTCATTTGTGAAACCAAATCTTCTCTGTCAAAGGTTTCAGGTGATTTCGGAATCAGGCGCATGTCGGTGTGAGGTCTCGATGGGGCTTGATGGAGAAGTCCGAAACCAACGCGACCGATACTATCCCGATGCAACTTTTCCCATATGTGACGAGACAGGGC
>CAZEMW010000407.1:0-4316 GCA_964513105.1 uncultured Fibrobacterota bacterium | reverse complement strand
TTACCGACCGATGCGTTCCCCGAAATCTCTCCGTTCATGGTACCGGTCTTCACCGAAGCGCACGGGATGGCGCCGGAAGAGGTTGAACGGTTTATAACGATTCCTATCGAATCGGCATTGAACGGATTACCTTCTGTAAAGGAGTTGAAATCAACGTCGGCGTTCGGCATGAATGTCATTTATGTCTATTTTGAAGATCATGTGGACATCTACTTTGCGCGACAACTGGTTGCCGAGCGGTTGCAGAGTGTTCAACAGGACTTGCCCGAGCTTCATGAAGCACCCGCACTCGGACCAATCGCGACGGGGCTGGGTGAAGTATTCATGTACAATCTTACGCTTGACGACTCAGCCGATACCGAAGGCAAGCCGCCACTTGCGTATCTTCGTGAAACAAATGACTGGCTTGTTAAGTATCAACTGCTGGCGGTCGACGGCATTACGGATGTGCTCTCCATGGGTGGTCATGTTCTGCAATATCGTATCGATCTGGATCCCTATGCTATGCATGCATTCGACATAGGACTCGAAGACGTCGTGGGGGCTGTTCATCGGAACAACCGAAATGCCGGTGGACAGTTTCTGGTACTGGGATCCGAGGAGCACCTGGTTCGAGGGATCGGGCTGATCGACTCGCTCGATGCCCTTCGGCATATGCGAGTGGCCACTCGGAACGACATTCCCGTTACACTGGATCAGATTGGTTCGGTTCGATACGGAAAAGAGATCCGCCGGGGAGTTGTGACACGCAATGGGGAAACGGAAGTCGTTTCCGGTATTGTATTGAAGCTTATGGGAGAGAACACCTCGACTGTTCTTCGGGATCTGCATGAACAGATTCCCACAATACGTGCGGCTCTTCCTTCAGGGGTCAATTTCGAGCCGTTTTATGACCAGGGATTACTGGTCGAAAGAGCGACCGGGACGATCAAGACGGCGGTTTCAATCGGGGCACTACTGGTATTGTTAACACTACTTGTGTTCCTGGGCAATCTCAGATCCGCTCTGATCGTTGCCGCCTCACTCCCTCTGTGTGCATTTGTCGCATTTATCGGCATGGGACTTTCCGGCATGTCGTCAAACCTCATGTCTCTGGGTGGAATTGCCGTGGCGATTGGGATGCTCGCCGACGGATCAATCGTTATGGTTGAGAATATTCACCGCCGACTGAATGATCCGACACTTCGCTCCCGTAGCAGGTTTGCGGTTATTCGAGATGCGGCAATGGAGGTCGGACGTCCCATAGTTTTCTCACTGTCAATAGTTGTGATTGTTTTTCTGCCCATATTTTCGCTGCAGGGCGTCGAAAACAAGATGTTCACTCCGATGGCGCTGACCATGATCTTTGCCGTTGTCGGCTCAATTTTCACCGCCCTGTTCGTCGCCCCCACGTTGGCACGTCTGTTTCTGAAACGGAATACCAATAGTTCGGAAAGAGTTGTCGCAATCATCCATCGCCTGTACCGACCGGTTCTTCAAGCAGCCATTCGAATGAAATATGTCGTGGTTGGTGTGACTGTTGTAGCGTTTGGAGTGAGTCTATTTCTTCTCACTCGCATTGGAACTGAGTTCGTACCGGTGCTTGAAGAAGGTACGCTTGTTGTTGGGGTTAACCTTGCACCGTCGTCGTCGCTGGAAAAGAACGTTTCCACGATAATAAAACTTGAGCAAATGCTGTTGGAATTCGACGAGGTGACCGAGACGGTCAGTAAGATTGGACGGCCCGAAGCCGGCGGGCACCCTCATCCTGTTAACTATGCCCTGATACAAGTGAAGCTGAAGCCGCGAAAAGAGTGGTCGGGATTCCGCAACAAAGAAGCCCTGGTTGAGGCAATGAACAAGCGTCTCGGGGTTTTTCCAGGTATTCAGCTTAACTTTACGCAACCGATACAGCACCTTTTTGACGATCTCATCACCGGCGTAAAAAGCCGGCTTGCGTTGAAGATATATGGACCCGAGTTAACGATACTCGAAGAGAAAGCCGGGGAGATAAAGAATGCGATTGAAGATATTGAGGGATTGGTCGATTTAAGCACCGAACAGAGCTTCGGACAGCCTCAGTTGCGGATTGTCGCGGATCGGGAAGCGTGTGCACGATATGGAGTGGATGTTTCGGATATCCTGAGTCTGGTGGAACTTGCCGTCGGTGGGGAAGTTATCGATCAGATATACGTCAACAACCGCCGGTTTGGAGTGCTGGTACGCCTTCAGGAAGAATACCGTGACGACCCCTCGAAAATAGAGCGTCTCCTTGTGACCACGGAAGACAAACAGAGAATCCCGCTGTCTCAGGTGGCAAAGGTAGTCCGGAAAATCGGTCCGCTGCAAATAAACCGGGAAAGCAACCAGCGGCGATGGATTATTCAGGGGAATGTCCGCGGGCGGGATATGGGAAGCGTGATCGAAGATATACAGGCTCGGATCAGTGCCAAGGTAGACCTTCCAAGCGGCTACTATCTTCAGTATGGCGGGCAGTTCGAAAACCAGCAACGAGCCATGAAACGTCTTGGGGTTATCGTGCCTCTGGCTTTGATTCTGATATTGGTCATGCTGTATCTGGCGTTCGGATCTGTGAAAAGTGCGACACTGGTTATGCTGAGTGTTCCGCTTTCGCTTATCGGCGGTGTATTCGGTTTGTATATGACGGGGGAGTACCTATCGGTTCCCGCGGCCATCGGGTTCATCGCGTTGTTCGGGATTGCCGTGCAGGATTCGATGGTTCTGGTAACCTGTATTAACGGGCTTTGTCTTTCCGGTGTTCCGGTGAAGAAGGCGGTGGTGCAGGGAGCCATGATGCGTGTACGTCCTGTGCTGATTACCACGATTACTACGTTCCTCGGCCTGCTCCCACTCCTGTTGTCGTCCGGAATTGGGGCTGAAGTACAACGACCGCTGGCGGTGGTGGTAATTTCTGGACTGATATCATCGACAGTCTTGACCCTGTTGATCAAACCTATTTTATACGAGTGGCTTGAAAAAGATGATTTTCCTCAGGAGGCGGCGGAGGTGGCTGGTGAAAAAAGTTGAAGCATATATAAAGAGTCAACGACTCACTGAAGTCCTTGAACTCTTACACGAGATCGACGGGCTTACCGGCCTGAGCACTCATCCGATAAACGGTTTCGGAAGAACTCGAGGTGAACCCGGTACTCACATAGTGGATACCCCCGAAGGTTCCGTTTCGCACCATAAGGTAGAAGTGGTCTGTCGTGACGATCTCTATCGAAGTGTCGTTGAAGCCATAAAAACCGCAGCACACACAGGTCTGCGCTCGGACGGAAAGATTTATGTCTACACTGTGGAACAGGCGGTTCGTATCAGCACGGGGGAAGAGGGGGAGAAGGCGGTGTGATCTTCCGCCCCATCACATATCCTTTCCCAAGAAGCAATAATAATACCCGGTACTTCAGTGCCGGAACAAAACTCGGTTTTCCGTAAGGCAGCTTGGGTCATACCGTGGGCCTGCACTGAAGTGCAGGGTATCATTGTTTATTGTCGATCAGAATGCCTCTATAAGCGGTACAAACGGAACCCGCAGCTCAGTTGTTGATTATCATGCCCGAGGAGAAAACGAGCATAAAAAGCAGCCAGACGTACAACAGAAGATTATTGAGAACCTGCTCCGTTACCGATTGGTGAGGCTGCGAGGCGTCTTGGTGCGTTTTCACCTTTGCACGAACGTGTTTCACGATTGAAAATACCGTCCAGATCAGAAGTGCCAGGCCGACAAGTTTTGCGAGTATCGAAGCGGTATCCATTATGCGTATCTCCGGTGTTGCCGATGTTTCCGGCTATTCATTGGTCATTCTCGAAGGGTTCTGAGTCTATTGCTCCGGTTCTTTCGGCGGAGACTGGGGTACGTCGATCTTAACGGCTCGAAGCCGTCGGGTAAAAATCTCCGCCCCGTCCCAGGTAACCACGAATTCGTAATATCCCTCTTCGGGAAGAGGAAGGCCGTTGATGTTCCCACCGATTTCAACCACTGACCGACGGCTTTCAGGACCTTTGACTTTCCATGGAGGAAGAGGCATGGAGAAATCACCACCTTCTTTTCGAAAGGTCAACTGCAGTTCACCGTCGCGGGCGACATCGGTGATCGCAACGTACACCGCACAATTCCCATGTTTTGAGGGAAATGTCGAGCTGTTGATCGAATTGAATGTTCCCGACAGAATGCTCTTTCCGGTATGAGCATCTCGGTAGTAATAGTCACATATAACCATTGCGAGAACGATCGGCTTCATTGGATACCTTTCCGGTGTCGGACGGTTTTGGAGTACAACCGGTCTCGAGAAATGAAATCAGACGGCCAATAC
>CAZEMW010000406.1:2862-4326 GCA_964513105.1 uncultured Fibrobacterota bacterium | reverse complement strand
CGCAGTCCACGACGCCTCTCCGGTCCGCCAAGCTCGTGGGCATCGAAGAGAACCGAACTCTCGCGTACGACTTGCGTCATTCCAGGATGGAGTGATTCGGAATGCCGCTGTGGAGGTGGATTTCGTTTCACCGGCATTCACACCTCACAGAATGCCGATTTTGGCCGATATTGACCGCACCTGCCAATGTGCTCTAAAGCTCTACCTGGGTCGGACGGTGCTCATAGCTTCGGATCAGTACATAACTCTGGGAAGACTCGACGAAATGCACACCGGCCTGGAGCATACCTACGGCAAAACGCCCTTTACGTTTCCTCCCCATGCCGAAGAGAGGACTATTCGCCTGGAAATACGGGACAGCTTCGCTCGAGTTGTTGTCGAGAGCACCATCGTGCTGGAATCAAGTATTCGGGTCGATAAGTTCGATCATGTGGATATGCAAACGTATGCACGGGGTTTTACCGTCGTTGCCTTTGAACTGACAGAATATGTCAAGGATACTTTATACGTAAATGCTGAACAGAAATTCCTCGAAGCAGCTGCCGTATATACTCCATCCAATTTCAATACCGGCGCATTGAAAGAACACCATCTTGTTGGATGGAAGCACTCCCCGGCCGGGGCCCACAGCCTCTTCCAGATGTTCATCTCCCCGGCCGACCTCGACAAAGCGCTCACCCAACTGGGGGCTTCGCCGGGAACCCCTTTGCCGCGAAAAACATGGACCGCCCGGTACAATGCGAACCAATATGAATCCGAGCTGACGGTCGACGGCAGTCGCATTGAAATTTCAGTAGCTTTCCGCGATTCCTTTTACCATATTGAAGATATAGTTCAAAAAGAGGACGGGAGCGCACAGCCTCATCGATTTAGATTCGGTGCGGGCCATGTAAACCATTCAACCTGGAAATCAGGCTGCACGGTGTGCCTTCTGAGTTGTCCGGCCGGCATAGTCGGGAGTGAAACGGTTTCGGTCGGCGAGTGGATTCGGCATCCTGCACGACACAGAGTTTCACGGAAACTCCCCTTCGCCGAGGATGATATAGTAATGCTTCGGTTTACGATTAGATCGTCACCCGTTCACGCTTCCACCACAGAGAACGAGACAGAGGAAAACGATCGTAACACAGCTCAACCTGGAGGGAATTCGTGAAAAGTGTATGGATTTGGGTTCTTGCAGCTACTCTCTCAATACAGGCGTTTGATGGTGAATATTCCGCCTACAAGAAATTTCTCTCGGAATTTGTCTGCCCCGAAGGGGTGGCATATTCGAAGATCCAGTCTGAAGACTTGGAGAATGTAGCAAATGAGCTGTCTGGAATCAGTAGACCGGAGTTTGAGGCGCTGGATACCTCGGAACAGATTGCATTCCTTATCAACCTGTACAATTTCTACACTATTGACCTGATTGTACGCAATTTACCACTGAAAAACGGTATTCGGGACATTGATTCTCCATGGAAA
>CAZEMW010000406.1:0-2852 GCA_964513105.1 uncultured Fibrobacterota bacterium | reverse complement strand
AGTTCGTACCACTCTTTGGGGACGAAGTCTCCCTTGACCATATCGAACATGAAATCCTGAGAAAAGAATATGACGAACCCCGAATTCACTTCGCCGTAGTATGTGCATCGTTGAGCTGTCCGGCACTCCTGAATCGGCCGTACGTCGGTCGCCGGCTTGATGAGCAACTGACGGGAGCTGCGAAGGCATTTCTGGATGATCGGGACAGAAACCAAATTGACGGCAAGAAACTCCGCCTGTCTAAAATCTTCAAGTGGTATGGTGATGATTTCAACAACAAGTACGGTGGCATGGTACCATACATCAAGGAAACGATGGATCTCGAGGGCGATTTCAAGGTGACCTACCTGAAATATGATTGGTCTTTGAACGATGCCCAAAACTGTAAGAGCTTCGGTACTCTCAAAAAATGAACCCGAACCATCTCGTTGAATTCCCTGTTCGGCAGGCTCAGGCCCGGCCGGGCAGAGAGAAATAAGCGTCGCTCCGATGATGAAGTACGGCTTCCGGCTACAGAAATGCAGCCGGATGTATTTTTGAGACATGAAAGACGGACTCTCCCCCACCCGCCTCATGAGTCTCGCCGGCGGTTTTGCAGCATTTGCCGGCGCTGCCGCCATAGTCATGGCCCTCAAGGCCGATATAGCCGCCCACCCTTCATACATGCCGGTTTGCGTTCTGCTTTTCAGCGGCATGCTTCTAGTGTGGCGTTTATGGCCTCGAGGCGCAGGCATATGGCCCGTGATCCTCACGGCGATTCTGATCCGCCTGACATTCCTTATCTGGTACCCACCGGGTGACGATATACACCGTTACATCTGGGAAGGCTATATCCAGCACGAAGGACATAATCCGTTTGTGACCGCCCCGGATTCACCGCGGTTGGAGGACCTGCGAGACGATAACTGGATCGGAATAAACCATAAGGATATACCCACAATTTACTGGCCAACCGCTCAGTTTCTGTTCCGTGCCACCGCAGCGGTCTCGAGATCCCCCATAGCATTCAAGGCCCTATTTGTATGTTTTGACTTGGCAACGGGACTTCTCCTTCTCATGTATCTCCACAGTTTTGGAGTTGACCGTCGGCACAGTATTCTATACTTACTGAACCCGGTTCCCATTCTGTTCATTGCGGGAGAAGGCCACCTTGAAAGCATTCCGGTATTCTTTACAACTCTCGCACTCTACCTGTTTGTTCGCAAAAAGCCGGCATTGTCCTTTCTCGCCCTCGGCTTTGCCGTCACGGCCAAACCCGTACCGGTGCTCCTCCTTCCCTTTCTCATAAACCGCTCGACATACCGTTTTCTACCATTCTTCCTTATCCCTTTCGGCTTCATGCTGATTTACAATATCAATCTCGCCCAGATGCTCTCGGTCCCAATCCTGTTTGCTCGCGAATTCAGTCACAACGGCCTTTTCTACACAATTGCCGCCGGTTTGTTGCCCGACGGGCGCATTGCGACTTCTGCGGTTGCTGCCCTGCTGTTGTTCGGGATATTCCTCCTTACACCCGACCCGGTACGTGCCGCCGGTCTCGCCGCGGGAGTCTTTATCCTGAGCACACCAACGTTTCACCCCTGGTATCTCTTGATTATCACCCCGTTTCTCGTTTTGTACCGCTCTCCGATATGGCTGACGTTCCACTTCACAGTACTCTTTGCCGCGTTCTTTTTTCATCCGGCGGCCGTGGACACTCTCTGGCAAAATCGCGCCTTTATACTGTCTGTTCAGTACCTGCCGGTAGCCGCGGTTGCTCTGGCAACTCTCATCCGACCAAGGCATCACTGGCCCCGGTGTTATCCTCCGGTAGAAAGCATTTCCGTAGTTGTCCCCGCTCTCAATGAAGAAGACTGTATCGAGCGGTGCCTCTCATCGATTCAATCCCAGAACGAAGTCGAAGAGATTTTCGTGGTAGACGGCGGCTCGACAGACGAAACGGTTGCCCGCGCCGGCACCATTCCAAAGGTTACGGTGTTGCACCGAAAGGGGGGACGCGGCAAACAGATACGATATGGAATTGAGAAGGCGAGGGGTGATATTGTTATGGTCGTCCACGCCGATTCTATTCCGGCGCCTGGAACGGCGGAACGGGCGAGAGAACTACTCAACCGGTATCCCGACCATGTCGGCGGTGCTTTCGGTGCAAAATACGACAACACACAATCCGCCTTTCGCTTCACCGAATTCCTCAATGATTCCCGTGCAAGAGTTTTTGGAATCTCCTTCGGCGACCAGGCTCAGTTTTTCCGTCGCGAAATTGTCGGGATGGATCTCCCCTGGGTTTGCCTGATGGAGGACGTAGAGATCTCGTTTAGAATGAAAGAAAGAGGTGCCGTGGGTTATATTCCTGATGGAGTCCTGAGTTCCACTCGTATGTGGCACAAAGCAGGATTTCTGGGAAATTTTGTGAAGGTAGTAACGCTTACCGGCTACTACATACTTCGAAGGCGCTTAGGGTTACTGAGTAGCGATAATAGAGAATTCTACCGATGGTATTACCGGAAAAGCCCGGCGTAAACGGGGCGGCCGTACTGGTTTTCGCCAAGATTCCCGGCCTTGGCATTGCCAAATCGCGAATCGCGGCTACCGAAGGCCCTCTGAGGGCAGCTGAGATTTACAACGAACTTTTGCACGTCACGGCCGGACAGGTGCATACAGTCCCCCATGCCGTAGCCTACACCGGTTCGGACACCCCTGGTGAGCTCAAGTCCATTTTTCCTTCGGCGTTTGCTTTTATTCCTCAAGAAGGCAAGGATTTGGGTCGGCGGCTTCGTAGTGCATTTGAGCACCTTTTCGATAGAGGCACTCGTTGCGTCATTGCAGTCGGATGCGATTGCCCGCTTATGCAT
>CAZEMW010000405.1:832-4333 GCA_964513105.1 uncultured Fibrobacterota bacterium | reverse complement strand
CACCAGATCCATTGCGGTGAAGAAAGCATCATACGGAAGATATTTGAGGCGAGGCTGTTCATGGAGCAGTTTCCGGACGTAGGGTTCGAGATACTCGGCCATGCGAAAATCAGGATTCAGCCGACGCCCCAAGGCTTCGAGCGCCACCAGGGTTTTCAACAGAATGTAAAAGCCGGGTACGATTCGTATTTCATGGTCCGATATGATGTTCATGAACCGATGCAGCACCACTCCCATATTCAGCTCGCCCAGGGACGAAAGCGAATACTGCTCGAGAAACGAAGTGACGTCGTACTCCAACTGCTCGGGGTCGGCGATTCGTGACTCAGCAAGTTGGGAAAGAACCCGCACAACTCGCTCCGAGTCTTTCTTCACAATACCATAGAGGATAACACTCAAGTGTCGCCGAAGGCTGGGGGGAATGATGCCGATAGCACCGAAATCCAGAAAGCAGATGCTTCCGTCCGACCGCACCAGTATATTCCCCGGGTGTGGATCGGCATGATAGAAACCGTTTATGAAAATCTGCCGCAACACCGCATGCGCCCCCTTTCGAGCCACCTCCTCCGAGTCAATACCGGCACGACGGAGCCCCTCAAGATCATTTACCTTTATTCCGTGTACATATTCGGTGACAAGCGTTCTCCTGCTTGTCGGCGTATGTAGAACTTTGGGGAACAGGACCTCTTCGTCGTCCTTGAAGTCGGCACGAAACCTGTCAATGTTTGATGCTTCGTTGGTGAAATCGAGTTCCTGCTGCAGCATACGTTCGAATTCGACGACCAGACGGGTGGGTTTCAGCGCACGAAAGCGTTCATTTCGACTCTCTATCAATTCGGCGAGGTTGTAAAGGATATCCATGTCGGTCGACACAATCTGACGAATACGCGGCCGACGAATTTTGACCGCCACCTCGGTTCCGTCGACCATCCTCCCCATATGGACCTGCGCAATGGAGGCAGAAGCGAACGGTTCCGGCGAGAATTCCGAAAAGACCTCTGTCGGTGCCTGCCCCAGACTCTGTTCAAGAATGTGGTAGGCCTCATCGGCCGGAAATGACGGTGCCGCATCCTGGAGCTTTGAGAGTTCGGTCGTAAGTTCCGGAGGCAGAAGGTCGGGACGATTGCTCAGAAACTGCCCCAGTTTCACGAATGTCGGACCGAGTTCCCCAAGGGCGAACCGAATACGCTCCCATCGTGAGATCTTCTTCTCCGCCTCGACTCCGGTCGATCGATTGCTCACCCGACGGCTAAACGGGACGTATTTGCTCAGATTGAGAGAGTCAACAACATCACCGAATCCGTATTTTACGAATACGGAGATAATCTCGCCGTATCGGCCCAGATGCAGGCCGCCCCGGCGTTTTTTCCTTTGAGATCCGCTCATCAAATAGTGTCAATTCTCCACGAGTGATACGATTGTGGCTCCGAAAACCGATACGCCCCACAAGAAAGCCACTCATCCCAATGGTCCGGCATCCTTCGGCGGCTCCGTTTTTCGTTCCAGCTCGGCCACTCGATTCTCGAGTCGTCGAAGCTCTCCTCTGGTGGGAAGATCAAGATTGCGAAGGGTTTTCTCCACGATATCGTGAATCTGCCGACTCATTGCCCCTTTGGCTTCATCGGATTTCTTGAGAAGCTCATCGATGAATTTGCGCCCCTCTTCTTCGGTTGCATCGGCATCCTGAGCCATTTTCTTTCCCATCTCTTCGAGCTTTTCCCGCGTGAGATAGGCGAGCCCGATTGTCGAGTAGACCGATTTTTTGAGTAGATCAAACATGTGAGCCTCCTTTGCACCGGACAAGACCGGGTGATTAATTCCTGCCTGAGAACTCCTGAACCGGACGGCTTGCGAAGCGATACTCCGAGCAAAGCCGGGGTCCCATTACAGGATTTTTCCAACAGGTACATTTAATTTTAACAATCGATCGAATTCATGTGATATGGGCGGGCAGGACGCTGTCGGTACAGCCATCAATGTTTCTTCCCTTCGGCCGCGCCTACACTCACCTGCCTAACTCTGCAACGACACCCGAAGTCAAACCCGAGAGTGTTCGCCACACCGGGAAAGCCCCGCATTGTCCCGGTGGAAAGAATCATGCCGTCACCGATATAATACGTTTTTCTGCGCGCTTGAAGCAAACGGAATCCTCTGAAGTCAGGCAAATCCGCAAACGGCACAGACCAACGCGCCTCAGCCGTTCTCTTTCCGGACCTCATGATGCGCCTTTCCCAGATGCCGATGAGCGTGGCGTCGGATCAAATAAATTGCCAGTCCTCCCGCAAGCAGAAGTACCACTGCGGCCGCGATGTTGCGCGCCGTCGGACCTGAAATCACCGATGACAGCTGTTCACCAAAAAATGTCAATGTCAGAGTGCCCGGCAGATGGGCCAGGAATGTTCCGATTATGAAATCAACGTATTTCAGTCCAATTGCTCCTCCCATGGTGTTCACTACGGTATAAGGGGCAACCGGCACAAACCGAACCAGAGTAACCGCACCGAAACCGCCCTTGCGAAGGATATGTCGAACGAGATCGAGACGATGCCCCTCGAACGCATGAATACCGACAGCCCCGTACCGACGGCCCACAAAAAAGTAGAAACTTGAGGAGAGGAGACTCGACAACATGGCGTACAGCCATCCGTGCAGCCCGCCGATAGTGAGGATAACCGCGGCATTCAGAATGGTATTGGGGAAAAGAACAGCATGTGCCAGAACATAGCACAGCGGAATGATAACCGGCGTAAGCCGGTACTCCCTGATCCTTCCCACGTACTGTGCCACAGCATCTCGGTTGAGCTGTTCACCCAGCGGAGTGAACTGCCAGACCCCGACCAATCCTGCAACTACCAGCGCGGCGAGACCGAAGGATGCCCATTTCCTGGTTTTCGGGTTGCTTAAGATGCTATACACGAAGGTCTCCCTCTCATATGGACGCTTCCTTCTACCGCCGTCCCGGAACATTTACCCGCGACTGATCGGCCCTAATCCAAAATACATCGCACTGTGGCACATGGTTTGCGTTATATTGTTCACTATGCAACTGAGGAAACAAGTGCTTTCGATGAGCGAGGGCTCTTCAATCCGACAGCAACTTTTATGCGAAGGAGACGGCTAATGAAAAAATTGATTCTGTTGCTGGTCCCGGCTCTGTTTATAGCTGCGACTCAGACGGAAAAATCGCCTCATATGGGCGAAGCTCTGCCCGAGTTCACGATGCTGAGTGCAGAGGGGGACACCGTTTCTCTGTCGGATTATGAAGGTGGGACAGTCATGCTCTTCACCCTGGGCTACGGCTGACCGTATTGCCAAAAAAGAGCCTCCAGGTTGGAGGACGTATACAAAAAATATCACTCTTCGGAATTTGAAATTCTCGGCCTCGATTCTTACGGTGGTTCGCCCGAAGTCATAGAGAGATTCATAAAAGCCACCGGCGCTACCTTCCCGATTCTGTTAAACGCTGCCGACTATATAGCGAAACTCAATACGATTCTTTAT
>CAZEMW010000405.1:0-822 GCA_964513105.1 uncultured Fibrobacterota bacterium | reverse complement strand
TCCCGAGGGAACGGTGCAGGCATCGTGCGACGACGGGTACAAATCCTATGATTGTTTTGCACCAGGCCATCTCGACTCAACGGTGCAGTCGGTATTGACGGAAGAAAAGACATCTCCCTAGCCCAAAGTTTCACTGTCGAGAGCGAGCAGTATGCGTAAGATGTTGTGCGAGACTGCTTTACAAAATGCTCAAGGTATCCGGGGAGATACCTTGAGCATTTTTGCAAGGCAACATCGTGCCATAGCTTACGCAGAATGCCGCGTGTCGGCTGCGAAACTCGGGCTGCAAATGGGCCTTCAATTCCATGTGAAAGGCTTTGCCTGGAAATCCGTCGAATTCTTCCGGAAAACACCAATTTTGCATAGGCAATCGCTCACGAGACGTACTTCCTGAGGCGTCATCCACGGTACCCCAACTATTCATGCCTCTCGGAACAGAGCTCCTTGTCGTCCGGATACCGGACTTCCCGTTGTTCGGATTACATACGGTTTCGTTACCTGTCTATTCCTTTTTTACATCCGGCAAGCCACGTGTAGATCTGCATAACTTACTATAAATTAATCAAATACACCGATTGCAGTTACCCTATCGTTACCAGGAAACTCATGAATCAAACTCAAAAATCGCCCCAACAGAGCTATATTTTAAGTGTCCGTCCAACATCCCTCGGAGATGGACGCCGAACGGATAGTTTCATTGTCCGACAGATAATACACTAAAAAAGGCCTGCACTGCGATGCACGGCGTCACGCTGCGTTGCACTAAGCTTGCGTTGTGCTGCGATGCACTGAGCCTGCCGAAGTGCCGAAGTGAGTCCCGAT
>CAZEMW010000404.1:0-4346 GCA_964513105.1 uncultured Fibrobacterota bacterium | reverse complement strand
GCAGGCACCTGTCTACTATCCGACGAAGAGCGGTGTTTAATTCAATATCGTAATCACTGAGCAGACGATAGCTGTTGATCGTCTTCATTCTGATAAGAGTCGTAATAGATTTTTGGGGAAACGGCGAACTACCGGTAAGCATCTCGTACAGAACGGCCCCAAAAGAATAGATATCCGTGCGTGCGTCGAGTTCCCGTGCATCCATCTGTTCCGGCGAAAAATACTGCAGTGTCCCCACGACAGTTCCGCCGGCAACAGTATTATGAAGTCCCGCCTCGGCGGGGCGTGCCACACCAAAGTCGGTTAACTTCACTTTTCCATCACTTGACAAGATAATATTCGCGGGTTTGAGGTCTCGATGAATCACTCCGCGGTATTCTTTGCCGTACAGAGTAACCTTTTTCTCGTGAGCAAAAGCAAGAGCACGAGCAACCGCAACCGCTACAGATATCGAAACATTCGGCGGAATGCGGCCGGTACGTTTTATCAGGGAATCCAGAGAATCACCTTCGACCAGCTCCATCTCAATAAACGGCAACCCATTCCATTCGCCCACCGAATAGATATCGATAATGTTGGGATGACGGAGCTTGCCGGTAATTTTGGCCTCGGTAAGAAATCGGTTTCTCAGTTCTTCACGTTCGGTGGGAAGGAGAAGTTTTACCGCACGGTACTCTTCAAGAATGCTGTTCCAGATTTTGTACACTCGCGACATGCTGCCGGATGCAATGAGAGAATCAATAACTCCGGATCCAATCTCAATCGGTTCTTGTCCGGTTGGTATCGGTACTTTTGCCTGGGGCGGGGAATCGGAGCCGCCCTCATCCGATTCGGGAGAACTCAGGAGAGACTCAATCGCCTTGCTGTCGTCTGAAGAATCGTCGGGACCGGAATCCACCACGGGCAAACCGTCCGGCTTTGCATGACCGCCGCGGTCATTGTAGTTTCGCTTATCCGCCATGAATGAATCCTCGCCAATCCATATACTTCGAGGGTATGTTCCAACCGTAAGTGAGACGGCGCGCAAAAATAGCGATACACCGCTTCGGTCTATGCGGCCGGCAATACGGCCGAGGATGCCGTTTTGCCGCCGTTTTCACCGTTTTGAGTGTTTTCTGCCCGTATTATACCATACGCTAGAGAAAAATATAGCATGTATTCACAATTTTTTCAGAAAATTGTCTGCCCGGCAGGGCTGCCGGAGGAATTATCCCGCCTGCCGGTTGGCTTGGAGGTACCCGAAGACGGGAGCTTCCGGCATACCCGCCCGACGGAACAGACCTCGAAAACGAAACCCGCGCTCTGAGAGCGGTGGCACTGAAAAACGGCCGATCGCGGCGCGAACGGTTGAGCACGACGCACCGAGAACAGGAGTATTATGAGGTAATACGGAGGTACGCCCGGCATTTGAGATGGATCGAGTTTGGGATACGCGCGCGTGATTTCAGACCATCATTGAGGCAACCCATGCACCTACGGCCGCAACAAGAAACTGGCCGTCCGCCACCAAACTGAACAGCGCGGGATGATGCGACGTGAGTCGACGGCTGAAATTCATGAAAAGCCAGGTGTAGAGAAGCGTCGGCGTTTGGAAAAGAAACCGTATTACATGGGCATCACGCACAATATGAAGCGGGAAGAAAACAAGGAATCCCGCAGCCAGAATGACGGCAAAGGATAAAATCAGGCCCAGAGTAATGCCCCGACGGGTTCGTCGTTCTCCCAGAATGGTCACCAGGGTTTCACGGCCCATGATTCGGTCACCTTCGATATCTCGAAGGTCAAAGATGACGGAGCGAATGTAGGCGAGAAAGAACATCCAGAGAAAAAACAAAACCGTGCTCGGCTCGAGTGCCAAAACCGGCTGAGCGGCCTGCGGGGCAAAGGTCACCACTACTCCCCAGGCAAGTCCGGCAAACAGATCCTTCGAGGTGGGGATGTCTCGGATGGTCCCATAGCGAATCAGTCCGCGCAATCCGGATGGTACTATGCTGAAATGGTAGGCGGTACCCGCTGCCGTTGCCAGAAGCATGAGCTGCAAAAGCAAGGGACTCACCAGGCTGCTCACAACCAGATACGCCGCTATCCCCGCGAAAGTGACTCCCAGTAGTGACTTTCGATGCGCATTATAGAAAAGGGATCGGCTCAGGCCCAGATGGCGGGTCGTTTCGACGCTCGCAATACCGTTCCAGAGGTACATCGAAAAGAGGTACAACAGCGTGACGATCGCCCCCGACCAGTTGAACTCATACCCCTGCAGGTAGCTTGAAGCGTAATACATCGCGGCACCACCGAGGGCGGCGAATACGTTCAAGTTGGCCAGGAGGTCGAGAATCCGCCAGAAAAGCGTACCGACTGTGTTCCGACGGGTCTGGTCAAGGTACTGCAGGTGGTCGATAACGCGCTTTATCATCCAGTTCGGCGTGGATGCCCCTGCGGTAATTCCTATTGTCCCGCCGGCCCCCAGCTCTTTGAGTGTGAGCTCTTTTTCGGTCTCAACGTGAATGGTTCTCGTTCCGACTTCGCTTGAGATTTTGGCCAGGCGCAACGTGTTCGCGCTGTTCTTCCCCCCCACCACAATCATTGTATCGACTCTACCGGCCAGACCACGGGTCTCTTCCTGACGGCGGTCGGTTGCCGAACAGATCGTTCGTTTAACGATGACTTTTGAGTCGTTGTACTTCTCATGCACTCGCGCCGCAATTTCGTCGAAGCTGCTTTTGTCGAAGGTCGTTTGTGATACCAGACAGATTTTCTCTGTCGGGGGGAGTTTATCCACTTCATCGAGCGATTGAATGAGAATACCGGCCTCTCCGGCATATCCAAGCAAACCGATCACTTCGGCGTGTCCCTCGTCGCCGGCGATCGCAATGGTGTACCCTTCATTGCGATATTTGGTGATCACCTTGTGAACGGTGCGCACTTTCGGGCAGGTTCCGTCGACAATCGTGTGGCCCCGGTCCTTGAGCGACTCCATCGTTCCCGGCGGAACGCCGTGTGCGCGAACAATGATCGTTTGATTCGAGCGCTCCGAGGATGTAGAATCCAGAGGAGTAATGCCCCTCTCACGCAACATCTCAAGGGTCTGGTTGTTATGAATCAATGGACCGAAAGTACGAATCGGTTCCTTGCTCTGGGCGGACGTGTCTACCGCAAGGTCCACCGCTCGACGGACCCCCATGCAGAAACCGGCTGTTTTGGCGACAAGAATTTTCATGCGGCTATAAATTACATCAGTGCCTGTCCGAAAACCCCATTCGGCGCGTCGACCGGCTGCGAAAGCGCCCGGCTTCGTTGTCCCAAGCCGTTCTGGGCGGAAGATATTCTATATGTATTGCGGCATAAGACACTGTACCCATAGGGCATGAGTTCTACTAAGCCGGCGAAGCCGGACCCCTCGGCACTTCGGCACATCGCCGGCTCACGTAGATTCCACCCGGTGAAACGCAGGGGAATGGCAGTGCCGTACAGGCTCTGTAACCGGGTCTATTAAATAGTATCTGTCCGAACCTCCCCGGAAATGGACGCCGAGTTCCGATTTCAATTGGGAAGGTGCCCGTTTTGGCCCGAAACGGGGGGGGCATCTTCCCGACGTTATTTCGGGACCGGTGTCTCCCGGCAATATACACCTGCACATGATCCATATTTGTACCTATGAGTTCATCAATTGTTACCGTTGAAAACGTGATCAGAGGGTTTGGGACACGGTCCGTTCTGGACGGAGCTTCTTTTTCAATGAACCCCGGAGATGTATACGGTTTGATCGGCCTCAACGGTGCGGGAAAAACCACATTGATTCGGTTGCTTCTCGGTCTGCTCAGGCTGGATGGAGGTACCTGTCGCGTCCTGGGTATGGATCCCTGGCTCCATGCCCCCGCACTGTACCGTCGAGTGGGAGTTGTGCTGGAGCACAGCGGATTCTACGGCAGTCTGTCTCCCCTGGAAAATCTTCATTTTTACGGGGCCGCCAAAGGCCTGACAAGGTTCGATATCGACGCATATGTGGAGGAATGGTGGGCGGGAACGGTGGTTGCCGAGAGAAAAAAGCCGGTCAAATTCCTTTCACGTGGCCAGCGGGTGCAATGTGGAATAGCTCGTGCTTTCCTCGGCCGTCCGGCGGTCGCCTTTCTGGATGAACCGGTGGTTGCCCTCGATGTGAACGCATATGATCATTTCTGCAGCATTGTTTCCCATGCGCAGCGTTTGAGTAGCACGGTGCTTATCAGCTCGCACCAGTTGGATGCCGTCGAAGACCTTTGCAATCGAGTGGGCATTCTGGAAAACGGAAGAATCCGACACCTGGAAGGAGTAGGGGCGCTCGAGGGAGAATGGTGGGTGGTCAAAGC
>CAZEMW010000403.1:0-4384 GCA_964513105.1 uncultured Fibrobacterota bacterium | reverse complement strand
GTGGGTATGCACTGCGATTCCTTCAACCCGTCTCGTCTCATGAGATTACGCCATTTCCTCACTCAGAATCGCTCAGCTCAGGTTCAAATGACCGGATAATTGTCAGTGAAATTGCCAATCACCAAGGGACTGGGTCAAAAGGGGGCGGCTTTCCCAATCGTCCTGTTTTTCTCTATATTCGCCTTTGTCTCGGTTTCCGGTTACGTCCTCATTCAAGGTCATCTCAATCGTCCCCTCCTTATGCAACCCCGGCGGCTTCAGAGCCTGCTGAATGCCCGAAGCGGTATCTGGGTAGCGCTTAATCTGCTCGGGCACACCGAACAAGAACAGAATTCATTCGGCACCGATTCGGTCGAAACGATTTTCGGGGCCGACCTGTTCAGTTCACTCTCGGGAGGCACTGAAGAAGAAAGCTCGGACACCACAATGGATGCCGGGGATTCGCTTGCTATTCTAGAGTCCGGTATGCCGCTGACGATTACGCCGTACCGGGATACCGGTCTGGGGGCGGCGGAGATCTCGCTGGTGGTGGGGGACTTCACCCGCACAATCCAATCTATCGGGGCATACACCGGGTTGACTGATACCGTTCGTGCAAAAGTGGGTAGCAGGCCTTTTGTGTATCCCGATACGGTTTTGTTTCTGGACGTTGTCGGAGCGCCGCAAGGGTACGGGTATTATGAGGGGGATTTTCTGAGTATCCCGGCCGCGATTGATTCCGGAAATACCGGAGGACGGACTCGATTTGGTGTCGATGATGAATCGCTCGAAAACTATATCCAGAATAACAGTGCGCTCCTTACTCCGCTTCTGGATCAGGGCATTCAGGAGCAGCCTTTGACAATCCAGTCCGATGATGAGCTTGAGGAGATAGGAGCGGAAGTGAATGGACACCTGTTTCTTGACGGGCGATCTCAGGACATTACCTGGAATGAGGAACGCACGGTTCATGTCATGGGGGATCTTCAGGTTACCGGAACCGTCCATATGGAGAACCTTCGTATTCTGGTCGGCGGGGAAATACGCATTCTTGATGAGGCGAGCTTTGAAAGCGTGGATTTGTACGCTGAGAACCGCATATTCTTCGGGGAAGAGATGACCACCAATGAAATCCGATTTCAAGGCAGTGCCGCGACAAAAGGAGTGGTGGAAATTGTCGGAGAGACTCAAATTCTGGACCACAGCACAATTATTTCTCTCGGAAAACAGCAAAAAGCGGATTCGTCGAAAACCGATCTCGGAGAGTCTCCTCCTCCGCCTGAAAAGGAGAAATCCGAAGAGGGTGCGGAAAAGACCGACGCCGGTGGTGAAAAATACGGTATCTATGTTCGAAACACCACCGAGGTCGATGGTGTCCTGATCAGCCTGGGACCGAATCTTGGAATCCGTACCGATCCCGAAACATTTTGTAGCGGCATATTGTGGGCGGAAGGAAAGGTGTGTCATCAGGGGGAGCTTCAGGGGGTCATACGTGCCAATGTTCTGACTACCGTGGAGGATCCCGGCAATACTGCCGCAAACCATATGTCGGGCACGGTTCGGACGCTCGAAACGATATCGTCCTATACCATGCCCTATTTCATCGGCCTTCTCACAGTACTCGAATGGCGGGAGAGCTGATGACGACAACTCTGCCGAAACGAAAAGTGCTCGGGAATGATTCCGGCCTTACACTGGTCGAGGTCATTTTGGCGATGGTGGTGCTGGGGATCATTTCCGTTATGCTGCTTCGATTTTTGGATTTTGGCGAGAGCGTACGCGGGCGAGGGCTTCGTGTTGATGCTGCTTCGGTGCTGGCTCGCAATGAAGCGGAGAGGGTGAAGGTTCAGGCGGGGAACTGTGTTGCGGTTGAAGACACTTTTTACGAGACAAGCGGATATGGTCTCTTTTTCTGGGTGTCGCGGGAAACGGTTACCGGAGACAACTACTGGGAAGAAGAGGATACGACCGCCATTCAGGAGATCGGGATAAAGGTGGGGCTACTCGATAATCCGGAGCATCTTGTCGAAATCCGACTTTTGCAGGGCTGTTTGCCGTGACGAAGAATGCTAAACGAATCATAGAGCCTGTTCGGGCATGTCGCGGGGCGACCCTGGTGGAGCTTACGCTGGCGATGTTTATATCCGCCATTGTAATCACACTTACCTTTTATGCCTGGAACCAGATCAATATCCATGTCGCTCGGGGGCAGGAACGTACGTTTTTTCGTGTTGCCGGACGAAACCTCATGGATCGACTTGCCGACGACCTTCGTCGATCAACCGCACTTCTGGCTCATCATGCATCCGGGGTAACGTTTGTAACCGCATCCGGGGATACGGCAAACTACGAGTTCTACGGCCGGGAGCTGCTGCGAAACGGCGAACCCGTGCCTCTCGCCGATTCGGCCGCATGGATCAACGACTTACATATCGAAGGCTCGGAACAGGAACAGAATGTCGGGGGAGTTCAGGACGTGCTGTTGGAGCTGACCCTTTCGCTTGAGAGCGAGCAGGGGTATGTGATGCAGCGCGCCGTTGCGGTCGCAGTGAGGAAACCGCCGGGGGCGAGTGTCGATTACTGGGGTTTCTGAGGAATTGTGAGTTGTGGTCGGAAAGAGCGACTACGACAGCTTGGCACGATTACTCAGTTCTCTTCCCGGTGCATCGCATCTGCTCTGAAGTCCTTTGATGTCGTGGAATCTCTCGAAAAACACTTCCAGGCCCCCAAACTATATATTTGTTTTCTGTGCGAAAAACCCTGAACGGAGGCGAGCGGAGCATGGCCATAGGGTTTTCGCTTTCGCTCAGTCGAGGCACTAAAGCGAGTTTTCGGACAGGCACCAGGTATAAAAACATCGGAGAGAGTATGCGAGTGAAATGGATGATTGTTGTCGTGGGTCTGGTGAGCGCATGCGCCTTGTTGGGCTGTACCGGCGGAAAGACCAAAGTAGAAGAAGGAAACGAGAAAGGTGTTCTGCATATGGGTAACGGTGCGGAACCGCAGGCTCTCGACCCGCACGTAGTAACCGGTGTTCCTGAACACAATATCATTGTGGCGTTGCTCGAAGGGCTTGTTTCCGAAGATCCGGTGGATTTGCATCCGGTTCCCGGCGTTGCCCGGAGCTGGGATATCAATGAATCCGGTACCGAGTATACCTTTCACCTGCGAGACGACGCATTGTGGTCCGACGGCAGCAGGGTTACGGCGGAGCATTTCGTGTATTCATTTCGGCGGATCCTTTCTCCGGCGCTGGGCAGCGAGTACGCCTACATGCTCTACCCCATGAAGAACGCTGAAAAATTTCACAAGGGTGAGATTTCCGACTTCGCCGAGGTTGGGGCACGTGCGGTGGACGACACCACATTGCGGATAGAACTCGGGGCCCCCACTCCGTATTTCCTGCAGCTTCTAACCCATTACTCGTGGTTTCCGGTACATCCTTCCACAATCGAGGAATTCGGTGAGATTGATGAACGGGGAACCCGGTGGACTCGGCCGGAGAATTATGTGGGGAACGGCCCGTTTGTCTTGTCGGAATGGAAAATGAATGAAGTGATCGCGGTGGAAAAGAACCCGAATTACTGGGACCATGAACAGGTTTCCCTCAGCGGCATACGGTTCTATCCCATTGAGAATGCGCAAACCGAAGAGCGCACCTTTCGTTCGGGGGATCTGCATGTTACTCACACTGTTCCGCCGAACAAAATCTCCTGGTATCGGGAGAACGCGCCCGAAGAACTGAGAATCGACCCCTATTTCGGGACCTACTACTACCTTGTGAACACCACCCGTGACGCGCTCAAGGATTCTCGGGTACGAAGAGCGCTGGCGATGACCATCGATCGTGAAAGTATTATAAAGACGATACTCAAAGGAGACCAGTCGCCGGCCTACCACTTCACTCCACCGCAGACGGCCGGGTACACGAGTCCCGCGAAAACATCATACGATCCGGAAGCCGCCCGTGCGTTGCTTGCCGAAGCCGGATTCCCGGGAGGTGAAGGTTTCCCCGGATTTGAATTGCTTTACAACACACAGGAAACCCATCATATGGTCGCCCAGGCTATTCAACAAATGTGGAACAAGGAACTGGGGATCGAGGTAACTCTGACCAATCAGGAATGGAAGGTGTATCTGGCCACCACCCAGCGAATAGAGCACGATGTTGCTCGGGCCGGATGGATCGGTGACTACCTTGATCCGAACACCTTTCTCAATCTCTGGGTAACCGACGGGGGGAATAATCGCACCGGATGGTCTCATGAGCGATACGATTCACTTCTCCAGGCGGCCTCACTACTCCCGGCCTCCGAGGAACGCCTGAACCTGTTCGGCAAAGCCGAGACAATCCTTATGGATCAAATGCCGGTGATACCGATTTATTTCTACACAAGCAATGCTC
>CAZEMW010000402.1:0-4392 GCA_964513105.1 uncultured Fibrobacterota bacterium | reverse complement strand
GCGAAGAGTCGATTGGTGATGTCTCTCACCACGGCGGTGAAGTAGTGTCTTCCGGCCGATTCCCAGCCCGCGACCGACATCTCTACCGGAAAGATCTCACCGTCAAACCGTCTCGCTTCAGCTTTGACCATTCCGCGAGGGGCGAGGGGGCGACCGATTGTAAGACTTCTCTGAAGCCGCCTGGCAAATACCGCTCGATCGGGTTCGGGAAGAATCTCCTCGACGGGACAGCCAATCATGCTGGAGGCTTTTCGACCAAACATGACTTCGGCCCCGCGATTCCAGAAAACGATTTGCCCGTTTTCATCGGTGGTAATGATCGCCTCGTGTGAAATCTGCGCGATTGCACTGTACCGCTGTTCGGTCTCTTTGACTGCCTGTTCGGCAAGACGAACGCCTTCGGAATCAAGCTCGAGACGACGATTCGCTTCCTGAAGGGCGGTATCCTTCTCGTGCAGGGCTTCTCTGAGGCGTCGCTCCGTTTCCATGCTCTCGAGTGTCCGCCCCTCAAGTTCACGTACCCGCGCCGATACTCGTGAGACCAGATGGTAGAGCCGGCGCACTTCACCTGAGATCGACGAAGTCCCGGAGATATCTCCATCGACCGAATCGCCTTCGGCAATGGCACCAAGGATCCGGGCCAGGTCGTTCAGTTCATGTGATTGTTCTCTTGGTTCCGCCATATATCCGCTCGGGGTGGGTTTGGGTATCGGCAGTCCGCCCGGAATTTCGCTCGGCTCACGCGGACCGAAAGACACCTGGCTTCGCACTCAAATCCCGGCCGTCGCAAAGGGTACAGAGATATTTGAAACGGCCCCTCAGGATCATATTACACCCGGGAAGTGCTCATTTCCCCTGTACGAACTTCTGATAGTATAATATAGTAAGTATATATTTCGGAACACTTTTCACTACCCCGGGCGAGGCGTTTTCACTGAATCACAAACAAATAGAAAAAACGGATTTCCATTCTCGACCAATCTGAAAATGTCGGTGCCTTGCAGGACGTATTTTATTATTGTCGAACATAGTACTTGATGAATTCATACCGTCGGCAAAGCGGACACCCATAGCTTCGGGTGTGATGCGTTCTTTAACGTTCCGGTGCGATACCTTGAGTCCCGCCCGGCGGGATAAGTTAAGATCGTGCAATAGCTTATGCCGAATGCAGTGTGTCGACTGCGAAACTTGGGTTAAGGCGGTGTGATTGTTCTCTGGAAGAGGTCTTATGCGGTATCGCTCAATGGTTGGATATGTACTCGTTCTTCTCACCACGGTGATGGCGGGGAAGACGCAGCGAGAATCAATTCCAAGCCCTTCGATGGAAAAGAGCATCAAAGCCACGGTAGTTATTCCCGAACTCTACTACGACAGCACCAAATCCAAAACGGAATTTCCCGTCCTCTACCTCTTGCACGGCTACAGCCAGGATCATGCCGTCTGGAAAAGAATACTGCCGATCGAGGATCTCGCGGACAAGTACGGATTCATCATTGTTGGGCTTGACGGAGGCTTCAATTCCTGGTATATCGACAGCCCGGTGAAAAACGAGTCAAAATACGAGACTTTTGTTGCGGTCGAGGCCGTCGGCTATGTAGACAGTGTGTATCGCACCATAGCTCACAAAGAAGGCCGCGCCATTCTCGGCTCCAGCATGGGAGGTCACGGTGCCCTCACGATTATGGCAAAACATCCCGATGTTTTCAGTGCCGCATCGAGCATCAGTGGGATCATGGATCTTACCGAGTTCCCTACTCAATGGGATATCACTACCGTTCTCGGATCATTCCGCAACAACCGACAAATCTGGCATGATCACTCTTTTGTCGGACTCGCCGAAGAGCTCCGGGGTACCCGCAACTTGATAGTGCTTGATTGCGGTCTATCCGACTTTGCCCTTACCGGAAACCGAAAAGCCCACAAGATTCTGGAAGAGCTCGGCGTGGCACATAACTATTGGGAACGCCCGGGAGGACACACCCCAAACTACGTAGCCGACAGCTTTGAATTCCACCTGCTGATTTTCGCCCGACGTCTTCGGTGCGCGTACACCAACTAGCGCCCGCCCGAAAAACCCTCGAAAACGGACGCAGAGTCCCGATTTCAATCAAGATCGTGCAATAACCCGTGCAGAATGCCGTGTTTTGATTGCGAAACTTTGACTAGACAACGCTGGTGATAGACAGCCTCTGAAGCACATCGCCGTCGAGTTTTCGATTGACCCGTTTGAGCCACTTGTTCATCGCCTCGGTACTCTCGATCGACTCCATGTGAGAAACCGTTTCCTCGGCCTCATTGAGGTTAATATTGGAGATAAGTTCCTTGAGGATGGGAATGCTTCTCGGCATGACACTGAAACGCTCGAGCCCCAATCCCAGCAGGAGGGCGGTGTAGAACGGACTTCCGGCCATTTCCCCGCAGATCGACAGCGGTTTTCCCGAATCCTTGGAAGTTGCGATTGCCGTTTTTATGATCTTGAGGAAAGCGGGTTCTATCGGGTTATACAGATAATTGACCTTCGGGTTGTTCCGGTCGGCTGCACTCAGGTACTGCAGAAGGTCATTTGTACCGATCGAGGCAAAATCGACTTCCTTCATAAAGGAAGGCATTTCAAGTATCGCAAGGGGAACTTCGAACAGAACCCCGAGTTTCGGCCGCTCGAATCCCAGCTTATCAGCCATCTTGTAGACAAACGATTTGGCTTCAAGCCATTCCTGCAATGTGGTGACCATCGGGAACATGATTGAATAGTCACTTCCCTGCGCCGCTTTCATGATAGCCGTAACCTGCTGACCGAAAATATCTCTTCTCTCCAGCAGTATTCGGATAGCACGCCACCCCATAAAGGGATTGAATTCGGCCGGCATACTGAAGAACGAAGGGATTTTGTCTCCTCCGATATCCATGACCCGGAACACGCAGGGCTTCTTTCCGGTGTCTTCAAGGATGCTGCGGTAATACTCTGTCTGCACATCTTCGGGGGGAAAATCTTTTCTATTCGACAGCAGATACTCACTTCGAACCAACCCCACACCGTCGGCGCCGTGATCGGCCGCGTCCTTGGCGTCGGTAGGAAGTGATATGTTGGCAAAGACCTTTATCGGTATTCCGTCGCGCGTGTATACCGGACGGTTCCACTTGGAGCAAAGGCTCTCATATTCCGCGGTAGACTTTTTGATGCTTTTGTACCGGGCAACGGTGCTCGACGACGGACGCACGACCACGATACCGCGATCCGCGTCGACATAGAGCTGGTCTCCCGGTCGCATTGCCTCCTGCAGGTTGCGGATATCGGCAACAACGGGAATGGAGTATGATCGGGCCAGAATCGCCGCATGCGACGTTTTACCACCGCTGGCGCTGACAACCGCTTCGATTTTCTTTATATCGTAGGAAAGAAGATCCGAGGGAGTGAATGTCTTTGGGACGATGAGCACGATTGATTCGAGAAATGTGCGGCTGCGCCCGTCGTCCTCCCGCATATGCGATATGAGTTTCTCGCAGACTTCAACCATATCGCTGCTTCGCTCTTTGAAGTACGCCGTGCCCGCCGCATTGAACCGCTTGATAAAGTCGTTGGACACCAGCCGTATCGAGGTCTCCAGATCGAACAGCTTGGTGGTGATTGTCTCCACCACTTGCCCGATAAACGCGGGATCATCGAGAATGTGTTCGTAAATATTGAGAATTGAGGTATCGAACGGAACACTTCCGTCCAGATTCTTCGCGTACTCTCGATAATCCTTCTTTGCATTTTCCCGGATCTCGTTGAAACGCATGATCTGGTCGCCGACATCCTGACGAGATATCGTAACCACAGACGATTGCTGTGATGCACGGCCTACGAAATAGGCCTTGCCCATGCCCTTACCCGGCACGATTGTTATTCCACTGAGTCGGGTTTCTTTTTTCACGATCCGGCTACTCTCCAGAGTTTTTCGACATGTTCCCGGACGGCTCTATCAATCGAAAACCATCCGGATTTGGCAATGCTGGTCAGGGACATTCTCAACCACCGAATACGGTCGTTGTACACCTGATCGACCATGTGCTGTTTTTCGACATAATCGCGATAGTCGCGCAGAACCCAGAAATCATCAGTTGCGCGCAGGGTGGCAAGCAGACCGCCAACCCCGTCGCCGTCACATTCACTCCGAGCGACTTCATCCAGGAAATCGAGGACTCTCTGCAGATCCTTATCCTTCGAAATCACCTCTTCGACCTCGGGGACCGTCCCACGAGTCCGATCCTGTGGATCACGACCGAAAACGACCATGTTTTCTTCCCCGATAGCCTTGATCATCTCCAGATTTGATCCTGCCTTGCTCGCCACCGTAACAGCACCATTCAGGGCATATTTCATATTGCTCGTGCCGCTGGCTTCCATGGTGG
>CAZEMW010000401.1:0-4396 GCA_964513105.1 uncultured Fibrobacterota bacterium | reverse complement strand
GAGTAAGGGATTGCGAATTCATAAGGTTCCATATAATGGCTATAATCCAGAGAAATGTGCGGCAGGGGTTCGCCCTTTTCCCAAGATCGAATTCACGCTGACTGAAAAGGCTCAAGTACGATTCAGAATTTTCGAGAGGCGCTACGAATCACTAGACAGCAATAGTGTACTCCACCCAATTTGGGAAGAAGACCTGGACTCGCTTGCCTCAGGAAAGCATGCGATTGAATTGACATGGGACGGCAGAACCTCCGAGGGAGAGGCGGTGACCGAAGACGTCGTGGTTGCAGTCACCACACACCGCCATTTCTCAGATGGGGATGATGCGGTTCTGGAACTGCTCCCTATAGATCGGGATGCTCCAGGGATTTTAGATGCAGGTGGTATACTGAACGAAATCCACACCTCCAGCAACAGAGACTTCTACCTGAATATTCCGTTGAATGAAGTTTCCAACGGCTGGATGTATATCGAGAACAGTAAGGGAACGAGAATCGATACCGTTGAAAAACTTGCGAGTAGCGCCCATATTGAATACCGGTACCAGCGATTACTTTTTGATTGGCCGATTCAAATCCTGGATTCTTGTGAGGTATTCCGAGTGTACGTCATGCTTGAAGACCTTGCAGGTAATCGAATTAGTGCTCCCCTGGATATTTATGGCATCACGGGGCGCACCTATCGGAATAGTTCGGGCGGAATCGTGGAAGCCGGCTACTTCATTAGCCGAAATACCATTTCACCGGTGTCGGACCGTCATGCTGTTCATGCCTCCAAAATCGGCATGAATAAACTCGAAAGTTATTGTGATGCCATAATCGGCGGAGGTACGCCCACCGATGTCCGCATTGAGATATTTGATAATCTCGGTTTCACGGGAGAGGCGGTTTTCGCGGATACCATAGGCACTACCGTTCCAGTCTCCATTGACTGGTTTGGGACCGACCAGTCGGGAGAGCGGGTTCCTGACGGGGATTATTACGTTCGAATTTCGGCCGAGACCAGACCGGGGTACTCGGTTTCTTCTGTCGGTATTCCTTCATTTGATTCGAAAATAACCGTAAAGACAGTGATCCCAAAGGTCAGGCTTGTCGGCAATCCGGATAACGTGACCCTTTCTAAAGGAGGAGAAACACTTCTCCATGCCGGAGGAAATACACGTGTGGGAGCGCAGGTGACCTGGCCGGATTTCACTCCGACCGACGGAAGTCTGGTTGTGGAATACCATTCGGTGGAGTCGGCCACGCAGATCGTTTTCGCGGATACGATTTCGGCGGCGACCGTTTCGGAGATCGAAATACCGTTTGCCGATGCCGGGGAAGCGCCTACGGGCGTGTACGGGTTTTCGGCTTATTATATCGACAGTCTCGGCAATAGGGGACGGGACCAAAAGGAAGATACTACCATTTCCCAGGACGGGATTTCGGTCTCACGGATATTTATTGATAACAGTGTGCCGTCATTGCTGGTTGATTTGGAAAAGAATGTATTTACTGAACCCGAGCCGGTCACCTGTTTTTTGTTCAATAATACCTATGGAATTGCTTCGCAGGAAGATTATACCTACACGTATAGCCTTAGCGTAACCAAGCCATCCGGCGAAGTTTTCGTGGGGAAGCTTGCCGGTATCTTTCCAGACGGTACCGACCAAATCGCGTACACTATACCCGAAGCTGAAATCGTGAAAAACGGAGCATATACGATCAAAGCCCAGCTCGAAGACAATTTCGGAAAAACATCGGATACTGCTTATGCGTTTTTCTACCTTAATGAACGACCGCAGGAAATTGGAACGAATCTGCGGGGCAAGACGGTCAGCGGAAAAGTGTACGTAACCGGATCGCTTGGGGATCCCGACATCACCACGACCGATCTGGAACGGGAATTCAGAGATTACACTCTTCTGTATAAACCGGGGGCGAATAACTATCCCATTTCGCGTAATCCGGATGTTTTGATGGACGACGGATGGAAGTCGACGGCATCTCTGTCGGATGTGCCGGCACTGTTCGCACCGTTTCACCGGCAGAGTGCCGGCGACACACTATTCCCATGGTCAAACAAGTCGGTGGTGCCGACAAATGTTCAAGGGTATGCGTCGGTAGCTTATCTGAATAGCGATCTGCTCACGGATACAACCTACACGCTCTTGGCTCTGACTCGCGAAAAAGGAACAAACCGTATCATATCCGCTCGCTCGAATATAGAAGTGGACCACACCACCAATACTTCGGGCATTACCATTGAAGATTTGACCACAGAGAAAACGAGCAAAGGATTGAGTGTCTCATTCACCTCGTCCAAACCCTCGCATGCGGTCGTGATGATAGCGCAGTACGATAGTCTCGAGTACCTACGGAAAGTCAACGAGTATCATATCAACTCCACTGAAGGGGCAAAAGAAAAGAACTTGATTTGGCCCTATACCGACGGCTTGGGAAACTTGGTCGAGGACGGCACGTATCGGGTTCTACTTGCGGTCGAGGAGGCGGGGGGAGTATCTCTTGATTACCGGGAGTCGGCGAGTGTTTCCGTGGATACCGACCTAAGAGTGGCAAATGTCGCCATTTCACCGAAGTCGATTGTTTTTCCACCGGACCCGGACGCACCGGTCGATCAGGCTACGGCTACGGTAACGTTCACCTCTTCAAAGCATTGCACCGCCGAGCTGGATATTCGATACAGTGGGACGACCTACGCACGTGTCGGACCGGTGAAACTCACCACTGGCGGAGCTTTTTCGCCAAAAAACCTCATCTGGGATGGTTCGGGTGAGGGGAACATTCCGTACAGTGATGGCGGCACTCCCTACGATGTTCGCTTAAGGGTTACGGCTCTTGATGATGTGGACGACTCATTCGATACCACCTTACAGGTGTATCGGCACTCTCCGCAGTACGAACGCCCCGGTATACCGGGGGCCTCATTTCACATACCGGATCCGGACACAACGTATGATGATGACTTGGATTCCAGTACCACTGGAACATCCGAGCAGTTGTGGAAGACAAGGCTCTCCGGACGCAGAGTCTCGACTGATTCGGTGAATGTGGCCGGCCAAATGTTAGTAGCAGGTGAGCAGGATGTCACGGTATGGAAGACTCAGGGGGAGAGCAATGTGGGTCGCTTTACTGTAAAGAAGAGCTTGCGTCAGCTAAGCAAGATCAAAGTTTCTGTGAAGACAAAGTACTACTATAGATACGACCCATCAGGGGTGCAGACAGAGTGCGCAAATTGCGTCCTATGGGGGTGCCTGCCGCCGGGCTGTGTGGGGTACGGATGTGACTTTGGAGAATGCAAGGTCGCTTTACCATGTAGTCCAGAGAATACATCTAAGACAATTACAGATGAGTTTACTATTTCGCTCGATGTCGAAGACGGGCACACTATTCACAAGTCTCGTGCGTACAGTGACGTGAGAGGTACGGAGAACTGCCCGGTTTCCACGAATTACTACTTCACTGCAAATCCCACTATTGAGAATGTAGATGTTTTTACCGTTGAGAATAGAGATCTAAGTAGCGTAATAGAGGTGAGAAGAAATTCGAGGTTGTCAGGTGGGCAAAATAAGAACGATCATGTGGCGCATTACACATTGGATATCTCTGTAAACAGTGAGAATCTTGCTCTGTTCGTCTCCAAAACAGTTGCTACTCCGGATTCGATACTTCCACACCATTACTATTCACCACGCTTGGAAGAAAACTCAGAAGGTGATTTCAATGTGGCCGTTTACGAAACCGATCCGGTGATCGACTACGAATACGACTTTACGAAGTTTCCGGAGGATGGCTACTTCCACCTTAACCAATTTCCAGGACATCACATTAATTCTTCAACCGGGACAAAGAAAATGGGTTACCGCAGTAGCTTCAATGACACAGCATTTTTTCTTTTCCGCGGACCCATTGATAATCCAACAAGTTATGCAATCCTTGGGCGAGCACCCGCATCGGTGATAAGGGGTGACCTATTTACCCTTTCGACCACTGTACATTGTGAAGCAGAAACAACGATTACGATTCACTGGCCATTCCCAAGGGATACTGTGCCTTCACTAGAACTAGAGAACGGCTTGCCATACGACCAAATTGGATACAAGACCGCAGATGATAGGGATCCGCGGGCAACTGATTCGACCTCCGGCAAGTTTGATAGCCTCCTGGGCGTCTACCGGGTTCCCAATAACTCAGCCATCACGGATATTGAAGAACCGTTACTGCAAGCTCCGTTCTCACTTGCGCTCAGCCCTGATATGGCGAACCCGTATGAGATTCGGTTCCTCCCCAACATTTTCAATCCCAACGATTACACTGACAACGGCATACAAAGGCTGAACACTCCCAGCATCGCGGCGGTTTTGGATTCTACCGCGCTTTCTACACCGCCGGGCGTA
>CAZEMW010000400.1:0-4403 GCA_964513105.1 uncultured Fibrobacterota bacterium | reverse complement strand
GAGCTTGCGGAGCTCGAAGCATGTGCTGTTGAGATGGACCTTGAGTTTCAGGAAGGCTCTTACTGGCGGACCGGTTTGGATTTCACGATTGTCCCCTACAAGTTCTTTGTCCACAGTGACAAACTCAGTCCTCAAACGAAGGCCATTAGTGACTTGGCCGTCTCAATCGACAGTGCCTATTACTACCGGGATTATGATCGCTCCTGTATCGATCGCGGAAACGGAGGGGCGGGAAAAGCTTATGTCGGTGCCCGAATGCTTACCACGGCACTCTGTGGAGGAGCATTTGTGCATGAGGTAATGCACACCTACGGCATGCATCATACGGCTGCTCAGACGAGTATCAGCAGAATAGAGACCGTTCACAAGGTGCTTCTGGGCTGGTTGCCGCAGGATGAGGATTCCCTGGGATTCTGTTATAAATGGATCAAGGAAAGTGGCCGATATCGGGTGTATAGCGACAACTCACTGACTCCGGTTCCCGCAGGGTTCAGGGCGGCGGTTATTCTCAAGAAGAAAAATGAGCTGATGCATCGCCAACCCGCTTACGTCCTGAGTCTTGAAAAGACTCGGTTCGGACTTACTGTTGATACGATCTCCGGTTTGGCAATGCCGTACATTAATTATGGACATGGTCGGGTTGACATGGATCCAAATGAGAAAAAGTGTCAGCGGCTTGCCGTGGGGAAAGAATACGCCGATGATGAGAACGGTATCATCATAAAAAACCTGGAGACGTTTGAGGGCACCGACGGTATGCCGGATTATATTGAGTTTGATGTTGTCCTTGATATGGAAACCGAAGTCACGCCGCTCGTGGTGAACCATCGGGCCGGGCAGGCTCGACAACCGACCACCACAATACATGTCGCAAATGCCCGGCACGATTTCTCAACCGGTACTCATGCAAAGCAGGTGTATACGGTTCTGGGCAGAGGGTTGCGCACCACCCTTAAAGCCGGCGGCAACTCACTTCCAGGCGGAGTCTTTGTTGTGCGTCCCGACAGAGGTCGATAGTTTGCGGTAACTCGGTTCTGCCGGGTACGGGGGCGATCAATTTTGTGCACGGCTGCCGGTGCAAACGTATACTGATTTCAAGAATGGAACTCACCCGCTTTAGAATGAACTCTTTATATTGAAGGAATAAGCAGATGAACAGAAAACTTCTAATCTGGCTACCCTTGCTCATCGTTTTCACCGGACACACGGTGGATGTACCACTCTATGGCGTATATGAACACACTGTCTCGCACGTAAGCGGCAACTATGATAATCCCTGGATTGTGGACATGCCGGTGACTCTAACTTCTCCGTCCGGAACCGACTACTCTATCGGAGGGTTTTTCTATGAAGAGAACACCTGGAAGTTTCGGTTTGCCCCGCGAGAAGTCGGTGAGTGGACGTTCAGTTTTACGATAGGGGAGACTCAGGAAAGTGGAACATTCACGTGTGTGGCATCGGATGCACCCGGGTTCCTGCGACTCAGTCCGGTGAATCCTCGACGCTTCACCTATGAGTCCGGAGCGCCGTTTTATGTTCTTGGCGTCCAGGACTGTCTGGAGCAGGACTCATACGATAACAATGGTATCGACAAGAACAATTGGGGCGTGAATGGTCGACATAATCTGACGTTTCCGGAATACCTCGATGTAATGCGGAGCGCCGGTTTCAATCTCTGGCGGTTGAATGCGATGAACTGCGCGTTCCATCTGAATGGGAAACTTCACAAGGGCGGGATCCCGTATCAGGAAGAAGAGAGCAAAATATTCGACCGCTATGCGCAAACACTGAAGGATAAAGGATTTGCCGTTTACCTCTGCATCTTCGGCATGAATTTTCCCTGGCAACAAGACAGCGTGCAGGCACCCGAAAACGTTGAGAAACTGAGAAATTTCCTCTCGTATGTGGTGAACCGGTATGGAGCATACACCGACATATGGGAACTTGGGAATGAAGTACGGGAAAAGAAGTACTACGATAACTTGCTGCAGATCATGTCGGAACATATCAGGGCGGTCGATCCTCATGCGAAACCTATAAGCACCAGCTATGCCCGAGGTGATCTCGAGTATATCGACATCGTATCTCCCCATGGATATATCAATACGAAGCCCAATAAGTTCGATATATGGGCTCGCGACGCGTATGAAGAATATGGGGAATATAACAAGCCGATATCCTACGGGGAGTTGGGAAATGTCTCAACTTGTCCGTATGACACCATAGAGGGGTATCCAGATGCACGGCACGAAGATCGATGGCGGGTAACATTGTGGACTATGTTTTTCAGTGAAGTGATCCCGATTTTCTGGCACACCGAAAACCGAAACTGGTGTGGCGACGGACCGAAGAATTTTCACCTTGACACAGTGTCCATGAGGTATTTCCAGATTCTCACCGACTGGCGTGACGCGTTTGATGCCGGGGCACGGGTTGTTCCCGATCTGGTGGAAACATCGGATTCCGAAGTCCGGGGGTACGCGATGTCCGGGGATAAAAACTATGCCGTTTACCTTTACGATTGGGCGGGGTATGCATCGACACGAAGTGGTTTGACCATTACGATAAACCCCTCCGATGTCGGCACCGGCTACTGGATGGACCCAAAGACCGGCGAGACGCTGAGTTCGATTGTGGTTGAATCACACGGCGAGCAGACTGTTTCGGTCCCCGATTTCAAAGCCGATGCCGTTTTGAAACTCACTCTTGGGAGCACGTCGGAGAGGAATGGTGGAATCGCTGCGCCGAGATCCCTCCACTCCCGCCGGCAACTCAAAGCAAAGGTTCCGGTGTACAGCATAACCGGGAAGCGAATTCCCAACAACACTGTATTGGCTCCGGGAGTATATATTCGGGGAAAGAATGAACCCAATTCTCGTTCCAGGCTTCTTCTGAAGTCTTCCCGGTAAGGGAATCCGGAGATACGCCCGGAGGGAATGTGCCGCGATCCCGCCAAACTGATTCCGACTCCGATTCCGATCGAGCACCCCTCAATGCGGCTCATCGGATTCGGATTCGTGACCAACGACTTTGTGCTTACCGCAACCCGATAAACCTGCCGATTCGGATCGAGTATCCTCTGATTCTCCTCACCGGATTCGGTAGGATTTCCGTCCAGGTTCTTCCCGTTGACGGTACGAGAGTTCTGCCCTGAACGCAGGTCGTCAGTATGATTGGCTTGCCGCCGTACTCTTTCGCAGGCCCGCTTTGGTCGGTCGTGACGGCAGAGTTGGAAATGAGTCTTCTGCTGAAATGGCACTACGCGTGGGATTAGGGGCACGGTGGTGCGATTCAGGAGGCCCCCAGGACCTATTTGAATGCCTGCTTTTTCATACATCCGCCCAAATGGTAGTTTCTGTATGAGGAGGTGAGGTAGCGATAGGTCTCATTTTTACAAGTACCCGATCGTAATATTATTGAAACTCTGAGTCCATCTGCCTTCAGTCGTTTCCTCCAACCGAAAATCCGCTCGAACGGCATATCAGACCATGGGACGAACACGAAAGCACTACCGAAAAACGGCTCCGAAGGTTAAGAACGGGAAAGTTCAGAAGAAAAACAACCAGAAGGAGACCCCGACGTACTGGAATACCGTCCAGCGGGTTCCGGTGATCGACAAAGAAGCTGCCGGGCATGGGTTCAAGCATTACCTGAAAAAACGGGATATCCTTGAGTTTATCGATATTCTGCCCGAGTGGGACAAGATTTCCGAAGGGCTCAATGCGGTTGTTCTTGCCCGTGCGCATCCCTGGGCCGACGGCCTTCATCATCCCGAATACGGCGTAATCAAGATCTGCGCCTGGGAACGGGATCAGTGGACCGAGTTTACCCGTGAGGGATACGAGGACCACAAGGAACTTTTGCGTCGCCTCGAGGTGCCCTGCGAAAAGCGACATGATTTCTACGTTTGCAAGTTTAACGAGAAATCAATCAAAGCGTATCAACTGCTTCACGTATTCCTTCACGAACTCGGCCACCACCACGACATGATGACCACGCGAAGCCGATTGGAAAGCAGTCGGGGGGAGTCGTATGCCGAAGAGTATGCGCTGAAATACGAAAAGCTGATTTTTAATCGGTATTTTGAGGTGTTTGGGTACTGATTGACGGTTTGTGTTCCGGGGCCGGGCAAATGTATCCGGCTTTCAGCCCTGCAATGTACTACTAAGCCGGCATAGCCGGAAGAGCAAAAAGAAAATCAAACAGATAATTCCTTTGTCTGACAAATAATACGCTGAAAAAGCGTGGATTTGTCAGACAAACAGTCTAATCTGTTTTCCCCCGGGCTCACGGTTTCATTTCATTTGCTCAAACCTTTGTTACCCTGCCTCGCCTTTCAGCGGCCCGGGGCGCATAATGTTCTCAAAAAAATGCACGCCGACACTGTTGATGGGGCTCCTGCC
>CAZEMW010000399.1:0-4413 GCA_964513105.1 uncultured Fibrobacterota bacterium | reverse complement strand
GTCGGTTTCACAGAGTGCAGCTCCAAGCGCGTGGCCGGACGCTCATGGGGTTTATTCAATGCAGGAGAGAGATCCTGCGATTCAGGATTCCCGAAGGCCCCCATATCCGTAGCAGATATATGCCGGGTGCGGTTCCCTCCAGACCGACATTCACTACCGAATGCGCTGATTTTCGCTCCACCCTGCTGCGAACTCGTTTCCCGTCCATTGTATACAAAACCAGGCGGTGTCGGCCGGAATGAGAAGGAACAAACTGAATGTTTCTCTTACTCATTTCCACTCGTCCCACCATCAGATCGGGGGAAGTGGGGGAGAAACCGATCTGTTCGGCGATGCGGGTATTTACCGGATTAGGGCCGGTATCCAGACGTAGCGGATTCTCCGGATCAACATCCAGCAGCGGCCATACGATTTCACCATTCCTCTGCTTGTCACGTCCTTCGTCGGTGTATACCCCATAATCCATTGAGTTGCAGTCCAGCCAAAGCGTGATTCTTCGGAGGTCCTCGGCGGGTACGGAATCCTGGTGAATGCTCTTTCGCAGCGCCTGCCCCACCTTCGTGGCGCGGGCGCCGAAAACGCCGGGTATCGTCCGCGAACCACCCCGAACATTATCCACGATTCTCCCGTTACCGGTAGTGTGAAAAGAGAATACGTCAAGGTCCGGGGCGCCTTTGTTGTGCCTCTCGTGGCACGGCTTGCAGGTATTCTCCACCACGGGATCAACCAGGAGAAACCGGTTGAACGGTACTGCTCCCTGCGGAGATTCCGTCACTATTTTCGACGGCTCTCGAGAAAGCGCCGCAGGCGTTCCCGAAGGCGGCGGGGTGGCGTCCCACTTGTCTTCATGACACCCGGCGCAGCTCAGATGCTCACCCGTATGCACATATGTTCCTGAACGCATCGACTGTACCGCCATTCCGTATTCATCCAGAGCCTGAAAGTAAATCTCACACCCTACCGGCGCCTCACAGTACACGCTTCCGTCCTCTTCAACAGGCACAACTCCCAGCGGCATCCGAACAAGCTCCGTGCTGCTTGGAACAACGCTCTGAGGAACTACCTGTATGATGCGCATCCACTTGATGTCGGTATTCTCCGGCCATTCGATATCGGAATTGTAAATGTCTACCACACTTATCGTAGCGCGTGGTCCGTCGGGATCTCCGTCTTCTCCCTGGTTGGTCTTCTTCGGAATGATGGGAGGACGGGGCCGTGCTTTGAGTGGTATCGGATCAAATGCATGTTTCATCCGGCCCAGGACGATATCGTTACCGAATCGGTCAAGAATGGCGATTGTTTTGTTTCCACTGTGCAGAAAGGATTCTTCGCTGAGCGGCCAGGCCGAGGCCATTCCGGCGGATCGGATGTTCTCGGCTTCGGGGAAACCGTCCTCGGTGACCCGCTTCAGTTGAGACATATAATTGTCGTCGGGAACAGTCGGATCGATTACCACAAACGTGCCGTACCAGCCGCCGTCTCCGTGATGCGGTCCCGCGGTTGCGACATATTTCTGTGAGTTCGGGATTGCCCGGATATTCCATTCGCCCCACGGGCGTTCCGCCCGTCCGTCAAGTATGCACGCCGGGTCATCGTCGCCCGGACATCGGAGTTCTCCGGGAATATCGTCATAATTTTCGTATTGAGAAGTAAGGCTCCATACCGGTTCCGTCCCCGGCTCGACACCCGTTTTCCAGTTGGCCCCGATTGTCGACCAGGGAATCGGGTAGTTCCCGTGAGGTGCTCTCGGATCGCGCCCGTCGGGGTAGCAGGTCCAGAGGTGATGCGCGATATCGGAATCGCGATCGACGTAATCCCAGCGGGTATACACGATCATTCCGTCGTTGTCCACGCTGGGAGTCCATTCGTTCGTCTCATGATAACTCAGACAGATAATATCCTCGCCGTTTGGTTTCATTGAATAGAGCGTATAGGTAGGCACGACCCGTTTTCCGTGGCATCTCCCGAATCCTCCTCGCCGTTCTGAAATAAACGCGATTCGCCCGTTGGGAAGCCAACAAGGGTCGAATTCATTCCAGGGTCCGTCGGTCAGTTGTGTCAATCCGGTCCCGTCGACATTCACCTTGAAAACGTGAAACGTGCGCTCTTTTGCAAAAGAAGTCTCATCAGTTCCCGGTTGTACCCATGCAAACACGATCTCGTTTCCGTCAAATGAAAGATCCGGTGCCATAAACCCACCGCCGGCAAGAGTCTGTCCCTGAAATCTACCGTTTTGAACCGTAGCGTTCTCGATGATATTCTCAACGACTTCATCATCCGTGCCAAACGGATTCTTCAACACAAAAACGCCTTCCCCGTCCTCCCAATGAAACCCGAAACGGGAATCGCACATATGGCCCTTGTTGGCGGTGCGTTTCACAAACAGAATCTCATCGAAATCGAGGAGGGGATTGGCCAATGCAATGCTTCGACGAACCGAAGCGATCTCGCGGAATAGATCATTTCCGCATCCGGATTGCATTCGATCCCGGAGCGAGGACAACGCGGATTCCTCGGAGGTAAGCGAGGGTGCTCCCTCGAGGCTTTTCATGAGTTCCAGCAAAGCTTCGGTTCTACGAAGAATCACGTCGCAGGGGGTGGCGTCGGATTCCTGAATACGAGCCTGCGCATCGTACATCTGTTGCGGGGGGATCTCGGACGGATAGTTCTCGATTCTGTTCTCGTAGTCTCGATATTCACCATCCCAGATCTTTCTGAGAGTTCTCTCCGTTACGGCATGGCCGATCCCGGATGCAACCAGAAGAGCAATGAAGCCGCCCGCCCGGATCACACTTTGATTCATTCCCCTTGCTTCAGCCATACGCCAAATCCTCTGCTTTCTTCGCCACCGTTGCGGGATACACCGACGTTCGGCAAACCATCCGATTCGCCCCCGAAGATAACATTACCCTGAACAGGAACTTCTTTCTCCCTTTTTTGTATTATTATATTGGTACATCTAAAAGATATAAAAAAGAACCTCGACAGGGATCTTCAATGAAAACAGCCGAAAAACTGGCTATGCGTCTTGTATCCGATCTCACAAAACGAGAAGCGGCACCACTACCCCCCATTGGGAAAATGGCGCGCCGGTACGGTGTTTCTTACCCTACGATGTGGTCGGCGGTGCAGATTTTGAAGAAAAAGGGGGTCCTGGATGTATCACGGGGAAGACGACCGCGGCCGGCTGAACAGGAGGGCCCGGCAGACCATACCCCCGGTCCTTTGGAAAGGATGGCTCGGGAATACCGCACCAGAATCACCCGGGGGTACCTTCGAGCCGGAACGGTTCTGCCGAAAATACGCGTGATAGCCCAGACCGAGACGGTCTCGTGTACGACTGTAACCAAGGCTTTGAGATGCCTGCAGGGAGAAGGGCTGGTCCATAAAACCGGGAAAAACTGGATTGTCGGCCCCGGACGCAAAAGGACGTCGGCTTTCCGCATTTCCCCTCAGTATGTTATCGTCCTTGTGATAAACGACTGGATCAGTTGGGGAGCGATCAATCAGCCTCGAAGCCGCGCTTTTATGGATACTTTGTCAAAGCTTAGTGCGGATTACGGCATTCGGATATCACCGGTCTTCTGGGCTCCCCGCAAAACACCCTTGGCGGTCCTCCCCTCGGGTACGCAAGGAGCGATCAAGCATATCCGTGCACTGGGCAATCGGTACCTGGGTAGCGTTCTTGCCGGGAGTCGAAACGAACTACCGGATATCGGCGGCTGGATTCGAGCTTTGACTCCATTCTCGCGTCCCGTGGTCTGGTTCGACCGGTACGACGAATTGCGGGAGGACCTTCCGGATGCCGAGAACTTCTTCCGATGTCGGTTTTCAGAACTTCCGGCAATAAAGAGTTCTCTTGATTTACTCTATGGATACGGACATCGAAAAGTCGGATACTGTGCATTGGGCCTCGA
Source organism: uncultured Fibrobacterota bacterium (assembly GCA_964513105.1). Taxonomy (GTDB): domain Bacteria; phylum Fibrobacterota; class Chitinivibrionia; order Chitinivibrionales; family CAYFVL01; genus CAYFVL01. The sequence goes on along the minus strand of CAZEMW010000399.1, from coordinate 496 downwards.
GGGAAGCGACTGGCAGATCAAGCGAGGAGATCTCTTGTCTCAGGCCGCCCGGGAATATGGGAGATTGGAAATTCGACGGTCAAAAATGTTCCTGGAAACCTGGTCCGAGCCCTGGGGTGGGATTCGCACGCGTATGGACAAGCTTGAGCGAAGGCTGAGGAGCACCACTTCGTCAATATCCGACACCTCGAATTTACAAACGATTCTTACACAAGTGGAGATCGTCGGGAGAATCATTCAATCGAATCTGGAGGAGCTGGGTACTTCACTCTCGATTGAAAAACTCGCCAAATACATAGGAGGAATAACCCGAACCAAACTTCATGGAAGAATGCCCGAGTACTTCCGCGAATCTACATATTCGGTTATCCCCGTTCTTGCAACATTCCTCGCAGACCCGGAAATAACGGCCGTAATCGCTCCAAACGACCACGAAGCTCAACTGATATTCCTTGCCCTCAATGCTCTTGGATTCGATATACCGGAGAGAATTTCG
>CAZEMW010000398.1:0-4426 GCA_964513105.1 uncultured Fibrobacterota bacterium | reverse complement strand
GTACATGGTTGGGTGCGGAAACCTCTGAGGATTTTTCGTCCGTTACCACCGGGGGCGGAGAAAAATCGCTCGGGTTTTCCGGTCCCTCGGGAGCTATCCACGTCCAATCCTGTCTCTTTACCCCCACTTCATCGATAGCCACAATAATCGCCAGTTCTCCGAGAACGGCTCCCGTGAGGCCGTCCGCGGCGATGCTCACTACACCGGTGTCGGGTTCCGTCGAATTATACGTGCCGATCACGAAACTCCAGGTGGTGCAGGAGGTCTCCGGGGCGTGCGGATACACGGTGAGTCCGTGATTTGTCCAGGTGACGTCTGTCGGCACCCATTCGCCGTTATCCGTTCGTTTTCCCGAAGCAATGAGCTTCAGAGAGTCTCCTCGCAGGGCTTGCAATGTGTCGCCGGAGTTCGTCGAGCCGTCGGTGTCCGCGAGCAGCCGTAGCTCGCTGAACATATAGGGGGTGATACGTACGTCGGTAGTGGCGGAGAGTCCGGAGTGCGTGGCCACAATCGAGGTGGTACCCTCCCGTTGAAGTGAACGTCTCACCATACCTTGTCCTCGCATCGGATTCGGTCCACTTGATACGACCGCTACGGTGGTATCCTGCACCTTCCAGATCGTATTCGGGGCGGGACCGACCCAGTTTCCATGCTTGTCCCGAAGTATGGCGAAGAATTCTTCGAAACCGTTCTCCCGGGGACTGACGGATATCTCCGGAAGCGGATTGTCGTCGCGGAGCGATACGGTACTGTCGTCTGTCGATTCAATGGAAAGGTGATCGGCGGGGCCGGGGGATACGTAGATCTCAACGGTGTCCAGAATTGCTATGGGCCATGCCTCGTCATACGGATCACGGTATTCTACCCATACCCGAGCTGTAGTGTATGCTTTTCTGGGAACGAAACGTGCACGATGGGTCCCAGACCTTGTTACCGTAGAATCTGAATTCAGTCCCTCCACCAGTCCCCAGTACATAGAGCCGTAAAAACTTGGGGCGTGAAAAGTGGGGGAATTCGCGATCAGCTTCGCATGGAGCGTGACAGTATCTCCAACAGAAACGGATTTCGGTGAGGGAATCAGCTCAATCTCCAGGTCTTTATGTTGATGCCTGTGAAGCATGCTGACTGTCATTTCAAGATTCGATTGCGCCCATTGCCTCTCCGCAAAGAAAACCGACATCATGTACAGACTGTCCAAAGTAAGGTCCGACAGATCTGAAGATCTGAAATCAGCCTCCGATGCCACATGGATTCCGCCGAGGTCTACCCTTAGTCTTCCGTCAATGAAAACCCATATGTCGTCGTCACCGGAGAATTTGAAGTGTTGATCGGGACGATGAACGTAGGGAAGATGCAATTCCATGGTGAAGGCGTAGTTGTGTCTCCTTCCTTCAGTCATCATTCCGCGGTCGTTCAAGGGAAAGAAATCGTTTTCGTTTAAACGGTACATTCCGTTACCCACATGAATTAAAGGAAGTGAATCGCGGATGACAATATCTTTGAATGACGTATCGTGATCCACTTCAATTTCTGGCGGAGAACTGAATTCGCCATCCAGATCGTATTGAGGAATGGTCGAATCACCCTTGCCCCCTCCGGAGGCCCAGGGACGAAACCAGTACGCAACACGCGATTGGAAGTCTAATTGGTCTGGATTGAAAACGGGTTTCGGGATTGAATCGAAACCAAACCATGCGGCATTCAGGGTGTCGAAGCTCATGCTGTCGGAAAGCACCAGGTTCCTGGTGGGGGCGGTCGCCATGTGCGGATGCCTCAGGCAAACAGGCTGGAATTCCGGGTTGGAGCAGTCGGAATGGTAATCGTAAAAAATGACGGGTACCCAAACGCTGTCCGGGAAATAGCTCAATACGCTTGAAGACAAAGCAAGGCCGGCACACAGGGCCGGGATAAGTAGCCGGAACAATTCTTTGCGGGATGGACTGCCCATGCGCAACTCCAGGGATAGGTGTATCGATTATCGGGGAACCACTTAAAATAATTCCGTCCTCATCCAAGCCGGAAAAAGACTTGTTCGGGGCTGGAAGAATACACAATGGGGGGTCATTTCATTGAACCGGCAAGAGCGCGGAACTCAGGCGTGAGGTCTTTTTTTTGGGGAGTGGTTATTGACCGGATAATCTCTCTCAGCCGTTTTTTCTCATCCTGCTCACACCGTCTTGCGTCGGCTTCGGATATACAGGCGTTTACTATTTTCTAAGTTCGACACGAATCCTTGTTCCCGAACCCAGGAGTCAACCCCTTCCGCGATGGTTTCTCGAAACAGAATTCTTGTTACCGGTGCCGCCGGGTTTGTCGGATCCACCCTGACTGAATATCTTTCGGTGAAGGGGAGCGGGGGGAATCTGGTGGCGACCGACCTGCACCCTTCCGAAAACCTCGAAGGGATGGATTCCGGTGTATCGTTTATTTCGGCGGACCTCTCGAATCCCGATTCCTGTATTGAGATGATTTCCGACGAAATCGATACCGTGTTCCATTGTGCATCCCTCATCTCCGGTGGAGCCGAACGTGATTTCGTAAATGGTCTGAAGGCCAACCTGCACGGCACATTGAATCTTCTGGAAGCCTGCCGGATACGGGGCCACTGCCCGACCGTGGTTTTTACCAGTTCAATCGCAGTCTTTGGAGGAAACGACCAGCCGTCAACCGTCGACGACTGGACAGTCCTTCATCCACAGACAAGCTACGGTGCCGCGAAAGCGATAGGGGAGCAGCTCTTCAATGACTATTCTCGTCGGGGGTTCGTCGACGGAAGAGGAATTCGTTTACCGGCAGTTGTGATACGCGATGAACCAAGTCCCTCAGCCGACGGCATCACCGGAGCGATTCTTCGGGAGCCGCTCAAAGGAAGAGACTACGTCTGTCCTCTGGATCCGAAAACCCGTATTCCGCTGCTGGGCATCAGCGATTGTGTCGAAATGCTGGATGCGCTGAGCACGCTGCCGTCCGCGGCCTTTGGTGATTACCGCACGGTGAACAGCCCCAACCTCACTCCAACCGTGGAAGAAATGGTCGCCGCTGTGAACCGGTCCGACTGCCCGAATAAAGGGAGGATTCAATTCCGACCGGATACAACCATCGGAAAGATTATCAATGCCTGGCCCAAAACCATGAAGGCACTCCGTGCCGAAAAAATGGGACTAAATGCCCCCACCCCACTGGACAAAATAATCACCAATTATCTCGACCGCACCTAATACGGGAAAGATCAAATCTCAAAGATCAAAGAGCAAAGAGCAAACTTCTATCCCAATCCGAAATGGTTTGACCTTTGATTATTGCGGGCGATATATTCTGTATATGGAGGTGGATATGGAACTGAGAAAGAAAACTACCATCTTGTTCAACCAGGACGAATATCAGCAACTCAAGGAAGTGGCGAAAGCGCGGCACTCAAGCGTGGGATCTCTTGTTCGGGAGGCATGTGAAATACAGTATGGACTCCACAGTCGGGGTTCCTCGAAGGCGGCAGTGGAAAGACTGGCAAATCTGGGGCTTTCGGTCTCCGATACTGGAACCATGAAAAAACAATCGGTTCCTTCGCCCGGGGAGTTGCTCCAATGATACTGGTGGATGCGAATATTCTTATGTATGCAGCCGGCGCGTCACACCGGAACAAAGCGTCGTCGGTGGCGTTTTTGACTCGTGTCTCCGAGGGTACGGTAGCTGCCTGTCTGTCGACAGAAATACTTCAGGAGATCCTTCACCGATATCGCGCGATAAATCGATGGAACGATGGGAAGGAAGTCTTCCTTCTCTCCCGCCAGATCGTGCCTGAGATTTTATCTATTGATAGACATATTGTTAACTATGCCTATGATCTGCTGGAGAGATACCCTGCGATTATGGCGAGAGATGCTATACATGCAGCGACTTGCATGGTGAACAGACTTGACGGTATCTGTTCCTTTGACGACGATTTCGACGGCATCAGAGGACTGAAGCGCTACAAACCGGATGATCTCTCTTGACGGGAATACCCATCCTGCTCAGGAATGGTGCGTTGGGTTCGAAGGCAGCAGGCGCCTACAATTCTTGGAAGGGAGAGATGTGATGCTTTCCCCGGGAAAGAAAACGAGTGGTTCGAGCTTTAGTTCGGGGTCCGTTCTCTTGAAGACTGTTTAATCCTTGGGAGCGGCACTGAAGTACCGGCCACACGCAGTTTGGGGTTTCGGCACACGGCACCTCGTCCCCGAATCCGGGAGTGAGTCGCGGCCCCAATGGTTTCAGAATTAGGTCAGCCGCACATGGTACCACCTGAATCTCAAAGATCAAATCTCAAAGATCAAATTTCAAAGATCAAATTTCAAAGATCAAATTTCAAAGATCAAATCCCAAAGATCAAATCCCAAAGATCAAATCCCAAAGATCAAAACCCAAAGATCAAATCCCAAAGATCAAAACC
>CAZEMW010000397.1:0-4432 GCA_964513105.1 uncultured Fibrobacterota bacterium | reverse complement strand
ATCTTGATTTATCCCGCCGGGCGGGCCTCACGGTATCGCACCGGATACCCCTGCGCTTTTTGTAAGCCAATCTCGGACAATGTCACATCATTTTCATCGTCCCTTTATAAAATGACACGTCGATCGTGAAGACCATCGCTCCTTCGTGCTTGTCCATTCCCCCCGTGATATCGTCTATTCCGCGGACGATGTAATCGATTTTCGACTCGGGAATCATGGCAATAATCGTTCTGCTGCTGTTACGGTCTTCATTCATGAACCCGATGAAGCTGGCGAACAGCGGTATGTTTGAGATAAACCGTCCCATGCCCGATGACTCCAGCACGGTTGCTCCCTGGATGCCCTGCTCAATAAAAAACTGGAGAATATCGTAGAAAAAATCCTCCATGTAGAGAACCACAAAAAGCGCCTTGAGTTTTTCGGCAGGAGCCGATTCCACACCGCTGGACCGGGCATGACGAAGGAAGCCTTCATAGAGAGTTGTTGGGGTTTTTGAGCTGAGCAGTTCACGCTTCGTGCCCGGTGAAGATATCGTATGCGAAATGGCTGCAAGTACTTTCAGGTGTTCCGACACCTCGGTTTCCGGGCCGAGTACCACGAAAAAGAGCGAAACCCTCCGATTATCCAGGGCATCAAAATCCACTCCGCGTACCGAAGTCGCGATGAACATGAGAAAGCCGGTCATTCCCTCCAGCCGAGTGTGGGGAATCGCAACGCCTTCGCCAAAACCCGTTGTTCCCTGTTCCTCGCGGGCCATGAGTTTCTCGTAGATGACGTCCTCACCGATATCACCGACCTTTTCGCTCTTTGCTGCAATCCGAGCCAGGGTTCTTATGGCATCGGCCTTTGTTCGCCCTTCAATGCCCACTCGACAGAGCCGCTCGTCCAGCACCTCATGAAGTTCCATCATTCCTCCATCTGATTACCCTTTATGATGCCCATTTTGGACAGCGGTGGTCCGATCAATTCATTGACAAAAACCGACAGCAGCACGATATTTATCATTGTCGTGACGGCGGCCAAACCTTCCGGACCAAGTTTCGCCGTGATCGGGGACGCTTCGACGAAAAGCACCAGGCCGATTGCGACGCCGGCCTGGGGCAGCATGCACAGACCGAGATTGTCACGAATGGGTACCGATGTTCGAACCGCAGCGGAGCCAATCCAGACTCCGATATACTTCCCCAGGCCTCGAAGCAGGATGTAAAGGCTTCCGAGGATAAGGACCTCCCGTTGCGCCACGACGAACGGGTTCAGCTCTGCGCCCGCGATCACGAAGAAAAGAGCGTAGAGAGGAGGTGTCAGCGGTTCCAGTATTCTGAATATTCGATGATTCCGTGCCGAAAGGTTTATCAGCGCGGCCCCCGAGGCCATATTGGTCAGTAGCGGCGAGAGATGAAACACAATCGATACGGCGGTCGACATGAATATCACCCCGAGCGAGATTATAAGAATCTCATTTGAGTTCTTCATTTTTCGTACAATCCAATGCAGCAGAAACCCGCCGGCCGCACCAATCAGAAGCGAAAAAACGACTTCGAGTATGGCGTGAAATACAAAAATCGCGCTGTTTGTCGCCTCAGCATCCACCTGAAGAATGCCGGAGACAAAGGCGAAGGTCATTCCAAAAATGATGACACATCCCGCATCGTCGAGCGCAACCACTCCATAGAGATAATCGACAAACAGTCCTCGGGCCCGAAGGCTCTGGACGATTGCAACGGTTGCCGCCGGCGCGGTTGCGGTTGCGATGGCGCCAAGCAGAAGGGCAAACGGGAGTCGGAGACCGAAAAAGCGCAAACCGGCCGCAACCGCAATAAAAGTAAGAATCAGTTGCATCAAGGTGATGATAAGAACACCCTTTCCGGTGCGTCTCAGTTTCCCGAAAGAAAACTCCGCGCCAATGGTAAGTGCAATAAGCCCCAGAGCCGCTTCGGTGATAATCTTGAATGAGTCATTCATGTGTGCCGGGAAGATACCGGAGATGTGCTCCCCCATAAGAAGTCCCGCGATGATAAAGCCGGTTATCTCCGGAAGTTTTATCATTGCAACGATTTTCCCGAATACATACCCGGCCACTAGAAGGATACCTGTAGCGAACATGGGATGCTCGCTCAGTATATCCCGAAGCGATATCAGCGGGTCCAGAATAAGCTGTAGCATACGTCTCCCGATCCAGGCCGGCGCACATCCGGATACCTCGACACTTCGATTGCGCTCACTTCGACAAACTCAATGCACCACAGCGCGTCTCAAACTCGGTAACCGGCTCGAAAATTCAAGTTGAGCGATCTTCCACCTTCGATCCTGCTACGTAGGAAGTTATCGGTGCTTTCATGTCCATTGCAGCACTCACCTCTATTCGCAGCCTTTTCGTGGTCTCTCTCGGAAAATCGCATCACCAACACGATAAAATAGCACATTGCTTTCTTGAAGAATGGGAGGCGCCGCGAATTGCTGTTCAGGCCGGCATATGGTTCGCTTGAAGGCAACAGGGAGGAGAGGCCTATGCGTGCCCCTCCAGATGGCGCTTTGGCAGGACATTTTGAACCGGTGTTCGAGCACCTTCCCGATCACGACCCGTATCTATCGTACACACGATCGGCCGGTCCGGTTACACCAAAAACAGTTCAGAGAAAATGGAGGTTCCCATGAAGATGAATCCAACAAAAACTGCTCTTGTTGTGCTTCTTGCCGGAGCTGCCCTGGCGGCTCAGCCGAACGTCGAGGAGTATCGGCACCCGACGATCAGAGTTACCGGCTTCGGGACGGTATCGGCCGAACCCGACCGCGCACAGGTGACTATGAGTGCTTCGGAGATCAGGGCTTCCATTTCTCAGGCAAAAAGCATTGTCGACAACAGAGTACTGGAAATCCAGAAAACACTGAGAAAACTGGGAGTTGAGGAAAAAAACCTGAATACTTCGGAACTGCGCATACACCGCGTGCACGACAACCGCCCCGTCGACAGGCAATCGGAACGCAAACCACAAACCCGGTATAGCGTTGAACGACGGATACAGGTCACGGTTACCGACCTCTCAAAGCTCGACAAAATCCTCGATGTCTCCGTGGAATTGGGCACCAATGAGGTATGGAACGTATCTTTCTATTCCAGTAAGGCGGACTCGCTACGAACTGAAGCAATGAAAAAAGCGGCTCATGATGCACGGAGAAACGCCGAAACGCTTGCCGCGCAGTTCGACGAAGAAATCGGGGATCTTTTCACGGCCGAGTACACGTTTTCCGGAAGCCAACCGGCCCCATACCCCGGCATTATGGCCGCACGTGCTGAAAGCGACGAATTCGCAAAAGGCTCAGTCACGGTAGACGCCTCAGTACGCGCGGTGTTCAGGCTTCGAGAATAGCCGAAGGCAAAAACATCGAGGCAATCCGGTACGAGATGATCGGCCCAAAGCAAAGAAAAAACGGATAGAAGGAGAAATACAGAAGATGCCGGTAGTGACAATCACAGATACGAACGCTCGTCCTCTTCCGCATCATTGGAGAACCTGTGTCGGCGGCGGGCGAGTCGGAGAGGCGCTTCGCGCCGATTTCCAGAAACACCTGGAAACGACCCAGAAAGAATTGTCGTTTGGATATATACGCATGCATGGGTTGTTTTTCGAAGACATGATGGTCTATCGCCGAACCGATGATGGAGAGGTTTTCAACTGGCAGTATGTCGACCTTGTATTTGATCACTGGCTTTCGCAGGGAATCCGTCCGTTTGTTGAACTTGGATTCATGCCTCACGATATGGCGTCGGGTACTCATACCGTCTTCTGGTGGAAAGCCAACGTGACTCCGCCCAGGGAATGGAGTGACTGGGAGCGCTTGGTTTGTCGGTTTGTCCGTCATGTAATTGAACGCTACGGCATCGACGAAGTTCGGAAGTGGTACTTTGAGGTCTGGAATGAACCGAATCTGAAAGCGTTTTGGCTCAACGCCGATTTCGAAGCGTATCTGAACATGTACGAGACGACAACCCGTGCGATAAAGAACATCGATGCAAATCTCCGGGTCGGAGGACCGGCGACTTCGGGAAGCGGGTTCAAGCCGGGGGTTCCGGAGTGGGGAGAGAAATTTCTTACGGCTTGCTCGAAACGAAATCTTCCAATCGATTTTTTTTCCACCCATCCCTACCCAACCTTTCACACTTTCGACGAGAAAGGGGCGGGGTTTATGCAATGGGATTCCCCTGATCGCCTGACCCGCGATCTCGACGGCTTCAATAATCTTCTGAACCAGTTAGGTTTCGGGCACCTGGAACGACACTATACAGAATGGAGCAGCAGTCCCAGTTCGCGCGATCGGATTCATGACACCGCGTTTATGGCTCCTTTCGTGATACAAAACAATCTTCTCGCGCGCGGAAAGCTGGAATCGCTTTCGTTCTGGGTTATCAGCGACATCTTTGAGGAAGATGGCC
>CAZEMW010000396.1:0-4437 GCA_964513105.1 uncultured Fibrobacterota bacterium | reverse complement strand
ACTGCCCTTAAAATGTTTTCGATGCCTCCATCGCCTGGAGTTTTGGCGGATCATAAGAACAGGAATTATCAATAGCTTACGCAGAATGCCGTGTGTCGGCTGCGAAACTTGGGTTAATCTCTGGAAGCGCTACTTTGCAGCCATACCGACCACTTTATTGGTTAATACTCGAGCACTCATTTGTGCACCTTTTTGATCTGCTTTTCACCTGCAATCCCCAAAACGGCATGACCTCACTCCTTCTCGATCACTTCCCAACGTCCCGTCTTATCTGATCCGATTCTCCGTAACCGATTCATTTGCCTTAACTTACCAAGTTGCCGGGTAATAGTCGCTCTGCTTCTTCCCAGCCTTTGACACAAATCATCCTTTGTCGCATCGGGGTCTTCCACCAAAAGATAGAGGAGTGCATTTAGAGGCTCATTTAGAGGCTCATTTAGAGGCTCATTTGGAGGCTCATTTGGAGTCTCATTTGGAGGCTCACCTGAGAAATTCGTCTGATAATCTGCGCTTTTTTCTGCAACTACGGACGTGCCTTTTCCAGGCCGAGGTAAGCAGAGGGTGTAGAAAGTATCGAATTCAAACACCGGTTCGGGCGCACCGACAGCCTTAAGAAGAGATTTGATCTTATTGATTCCGGTCCCCATATTCTCGACATAATCAACTCGGTGAAGCAGCGATGCCAAGAGGGGATTACGTCGGACGGCTTTTCTGCCGAATTCAGAAGGGACCAACCCACGGGGAAGGCCTCCCGGATTAGATATTTCAATACGGTCATCGAATATTTCCACTACGGTATGTGATCCGGTCTGCAGGTAATCACGGTGTACCACCGCATTAATAACCGCTTCACGTAAAGCATCAAGGGGCAATTCCGACAGGCTTACCGCTGTCTGTTACGCCAAGAAAAATGCTGCCACCCGAAGCGTTCGCAAAAGCAGCTATTTCGCGAGCGAATGTTTTGTTGAAACCCGACTTAAACTCCACGCGATAGGATTCACCATTTTTCAGAATCAGATCAAATTCTTCTCTAGACAAATTCATTGTAAACAGCCCTTTTCCTGCCGGCATCCATTCTCTGAGTATTGGAGTATTCGAGTTTGCAGTCGATCAGTTATCGATTGCGGTGTATCTATGCGGAACCGCTATTGCACACGGAAGAATCCAGTCTCCTGCGAAATACAACCCGGTCGCTGTTCGGTCTCCCATGGTAATCGGGATACACCGGCACTCCGTTGATTATGTGTTCCGAGGGTATGACCTCAAATTGCAGTTTCTTGTGAAATCGTATTGATCCCTTATTATTCGGGCTCGTTACGGCTTCAACTTCCCGGATTCCGAGCTTCTCGACAATACCAAAAAAAGTTGTGTATAGTGCTCGTCCAATTCCGCCACGCCGGTATGCCGGATCGACAACCACAAGTCGTACGTAAGCGGCGGATGATAGCATTTGAGATCTAAATCCGATCAAGAATCCATTGACCTTTCCCTTGTTTTCACTGACGAGGCACGTGTCGGCAAAGTGATGCAGAAAGACCCGTGATGTCGTGAAATCCAGAAAGGATTTGCCCCACCAGTCCGGTAGAACCCTGTTTATTATTGGCGCATCCTGAGCCTTTGCATTTCTAATCATTCACAGTTTTTCCGAAGGTGTGAGTTCTTCATTTCTTCTCTTATTTTTCCTATAAAGCGCAACGGCCAAAGAGAAGAATGCAAAGGCGAAGAGTACCCCGTTGATGCCGTTAAGCAGGATCCGGTAACTCGAAAGATCCTGAAAGACATTGGGCTCGAGATCATTCCTCCAGATCATGATGGCAATCCTCAACACTTCTTCCGGGATAACCAATACCGCGGAAACGATCCCAATCCAAGTGTACCATGCCCTTTTCACCTTCAGAAACAGAACCCATGCCCCTGCATAGGCGACTAGAAACAGAGTCGTTAGTGTGATCACAATAGTGAGCGGGATCGGGTGCACATGTTCCTCCATCGACGGAATGATGCTCTCGGGGCATCGACTCCCCATAATATCTGTTTAGTCAAGATACGCCCTCACCGCAATCCCAAACTCCTCCTGAGTATACCGAAAAGCTTTCTCTCTGGGAGGAAACTGTTTGTCGAATTCTTGTGTGGCATCCTCATCTATGTTGTAAACCGCACTTTCCCGGTATTTCCATTTGTGACCCGAGAAGACACCCGGCTCCAGCTCCAGCGCCAGAAGCCCAAACGGATATCGACCTTCTGAATCACCGACACCAAAGTCTTTGCCGTTCTTGAAACCATGCTTACAGTAATTATGGGGAAGGCCGTGAATTATCACGGCCTTGTGCGCATTCTGCTTTGCGACGGCAAGAGAATGCTTTATCAGAGCAGAGCCGATCCCCTGCTTTTGAAACTCCGGCCAGACACTTATTGGGCCGAACGAAATGGTATCGATTTTCGTGTCGGGGTCGTCGGTGCTTATCACCCATGATTTCGCATACATGATGTTCCCAACCACCCGGTTGTCTCCGACGGCCACGAAATCCAGTTCCGGCATGAAGTCGGGATGGTCACGCATGATATGCGCCAGGTAATGTTCATTACAGCCCGGGACGTACAGATTCCAGAATGCCGCGCGCGTGAGTTCTTCGACTGTTCTGTGGTCGGAGGGTTGTTCGTTTCTGATTGTGATTTGCATGACTCTCTCTTTTTGTATTCTTGCGGTTGGTAAATCTGCTTTCCGCTAAATCTTAACCTTCATGGTTATGGTTCCGGCCGTGCCCGATGTCTGGCTTTCAATTATCGCCAGTGCGTACTGCCCCTCACTGGTCATAATAATAAAAGTATCCCCGAGGGTGACGGAAAGCGTTGTCGAGACAGCCTGTTCCTCGACCCAAAGGTCTCTGATCTGCTGCTTTGTTGATATGCTCCCAAAATCGACAGCTGCCGGCATCATGAGAATCGATTTTGTCGCATCACTTTCCATGAATATAAGATTAAGGCTTGCGGCGTGCATGGGTGAAACGATGCTCTCTTCCCCACCCACGGTTACCGCATACACGCCGTCGATTAAATCGGAATTCGCGCGTGCATCCATAACGGTGTACACCCGTCCCTCGTCAAAATCGATGGAGCTTCCGTACATGGCACTCTGAGCACCAATTGGTCCCAGCATATGTGTTTCGAGTGGAGTACCACCATCGCCCTCGCACCTGTTGCCTGCGCCTCCAACCAGGCGAAACCCGATTGTTCCAGCCGCAGACTCATTTTCAGAAACTACCGTGAGATGGAGCCGATAGTAGCCATCACAGGCGTTGGGCATTACATCCAGGAATGGTGGCGGTACGAGGTCTTCCAAGACGACGTTTTGCATTCCTGGAAGGTTCGGTGTCTGTGGTATTCGAATTCTACTTGTATCAATCATATTTCCCACGCTGTCCAGAACATGCCAGTAGAACGAATCGACAACCCCATTCGTCACCTCTACTTTCCCTCTCACAAGGTTGATCGTCCCGGCCTGGATGAAATCGTCAAAAGGATCCAAATCGATCGCTATCACGGGCGGCATGGCAACCGATACGTGTACTGCGGAATCGCCGCTTTCGACCATTCCGCAATCGTTTTCGACAATGAACGAATAAAACCCGCTGTCCGTGTGCGATGCCGCTGCCACTCGGTACAATATTCCTACGCTGTCGGCAATCAGAGAATCGTTTTTGTACCAGGATACAAATAGCGGCGGACTTCCGGTGGATGATATACTCAAATCAAACGAAGAGTCCTTGTAAACATCGATCGCAGAAGTGTAGCCGAGGACTTCAGGGGCAATGCCTTGAACAAGGACTCGGATGCTGTCTGAAGATACGGATGACCCGCTTAATGAGGATGTCGCTCTTACCTGGTAAATCCCCTGGACCTGGAAACACAAAGAAACCTGGGAGGGATCGGAATCATCCGTTGTGCATACAGCTTCAGAGGGTGCCATCTCTACATTATTGAGCAGGGCCGACGATGATGCTATTATTTGAAAACCCACCGTATCACCGGCGCACACCCGAATCACCCCGTCGATCACGTCCATGGAATCGAGCGCGAGAAGTTCAATTGCGGGAGTTTCCTCGGTCGGTGTAGCCGGATTATCGCCGGTGTCGTCGCAGGCAGAGAAAAGAATACCGAAAGATAAGATGAACAATGTCAATTCATTCCGCAAACGCATGCTTCCTCCGGAAAACTGATGGACAGAGCCTCATGATATGCAAAATATATTTTGGATTTGACCCCAGACCCGCAGAGCTAATGCGAGTAAAGCAAAATCTTATGCATAGGTCGGCGTGAGCATTCAACCGCAGCCGTCACGGTGGGAGCAGTGGGCCTATCACATAGGTGAAATAATGTATATATTACCTAAATTGAGCGATTCTTCTCGTGACGTGGTGCGAAAGGTCTAGTTTTTGT
>CAZEMW010000395.1:0-4465 GCA_964513105.1 uncultured Fibrobacterota bacterium | reverse complement strand
AGGGAAACGGTTTGCGATATTGGTGCTTCTCACACCGTGGCCATACCCATGACCGGTCACAAAATAGGCGATATGCATAGAATCCTCGTTCTTCCCTGGAAAAACCGTCCCTACGACCATACTGTTTCGGTCGATTCAGGTGGTCCGGCCGCCGGAACAGCTCTGAGAACGGCTGGATTGGAAAACGTCACCGGAAATCGGCGGTACCCGAATAGGGCGATTCACTCGCGGAAAATCGCCCCACTCAGGTAATAAAAATATGAGTTTCTCATTGGAGTGGGAGTGTTGTGAAGACTTGTCTTGATCTAGGATGTTGCATTAAATATTTTTGGCTGCTTCAGTTTAGTTTTCAAGACACATCTTTTTCCAGGACAATTCCTTCTCCGCAGCAAACAAGGTCCGTAACAATTCTCGTTCCAGGTCGCCCGGCTTCGGTGTCGGGTCGTACCAAATAACAATCTGAACGACAAGGGGTTTGCAGTACCATGTCGGGTAAGCTTAAGGTAGAATCTTTACGTAACATCGGTATCAGTGCGCATATCGACTCAGGTAAGACGACCCTGACTGAGCGCATCCTTTTCTACGCGAACAAGATTCATGCAATTCATGAAGTTCGTGGTAAGGACGGAGTCGGGGCAACCATGGATTCCATGGAACTGGAGCGCGAACGGGGGATCACCATCGCCAGCGCAGCCACCAATGTCGAGTGGAAAGGCCATCAGGTAAACATTATCGACACCCCCGGGCACGTAGACTTCACGGTCGAAGTAGAACGTGCGCTTCGGGTGCTCGACGGTGCGGTTCTGGTGCTCTGCTCGGTTGGGGGCGTCCAGTCGCAGTCAATCACCGTGGACAGACAGCTCAAGCGATACAACGTTCCGCGAATTGCGTTCATCAACAAATGCGACCGTGTGGGCGCCAACCCCAAACGTGTTACTCAGCAGCTTCGGGACATGCTTGGCCTCAACGCCGTACCGCTGCAGCTCCCAATTGGTCTGGAAGATCGGCTTGAAGGGGTCGTTGATCTTGTCACGATGAAGGCGATCTACTTCGAGGGCGATGCCGGAGAGACGATGCGCGAGGCGGAGATTCCCGCGGAACTTGCCGACGAAGCGACCGAAGCACGAGAGTATCTGATGGATGCTCTGTCGATGCATTCGGACGAGCTTGCCGAGGCAATTCTCGAAGAAAAAGAGCTCGATATCGACATGCTGAACGAAACCATTCGCGCCGCGACGCTAAGCCGCGAATTCGTGCCGGTTCTGGTAGGATCCGCGTACAAGAACAAGGGCATTCAGCCTCTTATGAATGCGGTGAACTGCTACCTGCCGAGCCCGGATCAAATTCAGTACAAAGCTCTTGATCGAAGCAAGGGGGAAGAAGAGGTCCCCCTCTTCCCTGTTTCCGACAAGCCAACCGTTGCACTGGCATTCAAACTGGAAGACGGCCGCTACGGTCAGTTGACCTATATCCGAATATACCAGGGAACAGTCGCCAAGGGTGCGGAGCTGGTAAATTCCCGAACCCAGAAGAAGTTTCGTGTCGGCCGACTCATCCGTATGCACGCAAGCGATATGGAGGAAATCACCGAGGCGGGTCCGGGCGATATCGTGGCTCTGTTCGGGATCGATTGTGCTTCCGGCGACACGTTCTGCGGCGACGGCAAACCGTACACAATGACCAGTATGCATGTTCCGGAACCGGTCATCTCGATCGCGATTACGCCGAAAGACAACAAATCTGCCGACAACATGTCCAAAGCACTAAACCGGTTTTCAAAGGAAGACCCAACGTTCCAGACTCTGATCGATGCCGAATCGAATCAGACCGTGATCAAGGGGATGGGCGAGCTGCATCTCGATGTCTATATCGAACGAATGCGGCGAGAATACAAAGTTGAGGTTGAGACCGGGGCACCACAGGTTGCCTACCGCGAAACCGTTACCGAGCCGGTAAATTTCGATTACACGCACAAAAAGCAGACTGGTGGTGCCGGTCAGTATGGTCGCATTGTCGGGATAATGGAGCCGAATCCCGAATCGGACTATGAATTTGCCGACGAGGTGAAAGGCGGGGTAATTCCCAGCGAGTATATTCCTTCTTGTGACAAAGGATTCCGTGAATGCCTGCACAAAGGTTCACTGATCGGTTTCCCAATCGTCGGGATAAAAATCACCGTAAACGACGGTAACTATCACCCGGTGGACTCTTCGGACCAGGCTTTCCAGGCTGCGGCAATCGGTGCCTTTCGAGAGACCTATAACAAGGCAAAGCCGCGTATTCTCGAACCGGTGATGCGAGTCTCGGTTGAGGGACCGGCGGAATTTCAGGGGAATATCATTGGTGTGCTCAATCAGCGACGAGGAATCATCGCCAGCACCATGGAAGACAGCCTTTTTGTCCGAGTCGATGCCTCGGTGCCGCTTAGTGAAATGTTCGGATTTTCGACCGTGCTACGCTCTCTCACCCAGGGCAAGGCGGAATATACAATGGAATTTGAGAAATACGAACCGGTACCGGTTAATGTCGCCGAAAAACTCAAAGAAGAATTCCAGGCCAAGAAGAAAGGATAGTGCAGCGAAATGGTACGAGAAGAAATCATAAAACGCAGCCCTATACGGGTACTGGAAAAACTGACCCACGGCGGCGTCGGCAAAGGCAATATTGGAGTCTTTGCTTCCAGACGCGGTGTCGGCAAGACAGCGTGCCTGGTCCATATTGGAACCGACAAGCTGCTTCAGGGCAAACATGTAATACATGCTTCATTCGCCGACGATACTCGGCACATTTCGGCATGGTATGAAGACATTTTCCGTGAGATCACCCGCCGGAACAATCTCGATTCCGCTGAGACTATTCACAATGAGGCGGTGCGAAACCGCGTTATCATGAACTTTGCTCAGGACGGCATCCACATCACGGAAATCGAGAAAAGTTTCAAGGCCCTGATCGAACAGGGGAATTTCGAAGCCGACGCGATCCTGGTGGATGGATATGACTTCGGACGAAGCTCAGTCGAAGAATTGCAGGAATTTCGAGAATTTGCCCGATCTCACGGTCTTGAAGTCTGGTTTACCGCTTCGGTTGGTAACGTAGGCGACGGAACCAAAGTCCCGGTCGAGTTGGAGCATGTGGCCTAAGAAATTTCGGTCGCGATATCTTTTCGTCCCGATACCGACTATATTCACCTCACGCTGGTGAAAGACCACGACAGTCCCCCTTCCACCGATCCGGATATGCACTTGAAGCTCGACGCGAAACTCTTGCTAATCGCGGAAGAATAAAGTAAACTATTTCTTCGGGGACATTTGGAACAATCGCAGGCGGTACGATGCACTCTCGCAACGTACCGCCGCTTCCATCCATTCTCATTTCACCAGACAGTTTAGCGGTTAAACTTGTGCATTTCGCCCACGGTGGTGTCTCTGTCGTCCAAACTCGGCGAAGGAACGGTGACCTGAACGAATGGCTTTTCTCAGCCGCGGCCTTTTTCTCCTGGTTTTTACGGTAGGTGTCCTCGGTTCTCTCCAAGCTGAAGAACTGGGCGAGCGCTCGCCGTACGACATCCCACTGGTACGGCTGAAAATCGGTGATGATGAAGACGGCGGCAATACGTTCAAGGAAATCAGAGTCACCCTGAAAGAGGGAAAAGAATACGCCGAAATTACCCGCTACAGCGATCTCCACATCAGAGTTGTACGGAACGGACGCGAGAAGACCGTCCATTCGGAACCGCCCGACCTTGCATTCATGCTGTCGGATTTTGAGGCCGAGAGCCTCGACCGCACGACACTGTCACTCATAAAAACCCTCGAGGATCTTGAGCGCGATCTTAAACGAGGTCGCTGGGATCGTTGCCTGTATCTCGATTCATTTCTCCCCCGTTTTCTCCGGGCCTACTATTTTCTGGTGTGCGCGGCCCGAAACTCAACGCATGCGCTGCCCGAAGTCGCCCGCATCCCTGAACGGGCTTTCGATGTATCGCTCAGCTCTCCCAAGTCGGACAAAAGAATTAACGCATGGCGAAGCTCACCCAACTATGTAATCAAACTGCGCATCATCACAAAAGAGCTCATTCACCAGCTAAAAGAATGGCGAAAAAAAGAGCTTGACAACTCTCGACGGAATCCGGAAATCTCCTACAGTTCCAAAGTCGAAGAGGCGTACGGACTGTTCATCAAGATCTATTTCAACCATTCCTTCAACTGATGTACACGTAGGTCTCTCCCCCGACTAAATCTACGAGACTATCCGCAACCAAACCCCAAACGAGTGTCTCTCCGAAACTACCAAATCACCAAGCGGAGCGCTGCGGTCGGCGGTGTCGACGTTTCATGGTGAACCCGCGAACGAGCATCATTCCCTTTGATCGAGACCCGGCGTCTGTTTCAGAGTTTTTTTAGACCTGAACTGAGCGATTCTGAGTGAGGAAATGGCGTAATCTCATGAGACGAGACGGGTTGAA